>NZ_JBEOVJ010000014.1:0-141595 GCF_040295435.1 Streptomyces sp. NPDC002809 | reverse complement strand
CCCCGACTACATGATCCCAACCACCTACATCACCCTCGAACAACTCCCCCTCACCCCCAACGGCAAAATCGACACCAAAGCCCTCCCCGCACCCGACAGTCACCGACCGGACCTCGCCAACACCTACACCGCCCCCCGCACCAACACCGAACGCACACTCACCTCCATATGGACCGACATCCTCGGCATCGACACCATCGGCATCCACGACAACTTCTTCGAACTCGGCGGGCAGTCCATCAGCGCCGTGCGTGTGGCGTCGCGGATCCGGGAGGCCGGGTTGGAGGTCGCCCTCCAGCAGATCATGCGGCATCCGACGGTGGCCGGTCTGGCCGCCGTGCTGGACACCCCGGAGAAGGAGGCCGGGACCGGGTCCGGCGGGCTGGTCGTCCAGCTGTCGGCCGAGGCCGACCCCTCTCTTCCCCGGCTGTTCTGCGTGCACCCCGGCGGTGGCAGCACGCATCCGTACCGCGCGCTCGCGCAGCGCCTGGCGGGAGCGTTCACCGTGTACGGCGTCCAGGCACCGGGGCTGGACGCGGCTGAGTCGCCCCTCTTCGGATTCGAGGCCATCGCGGACCGCTACTGGCGGGAGATCCGCCGGGTGCAGCCGGAAGGGCCGTGCACGATCCTCGGCTGGTCGACCGGCGCGGTGATCGCGCACGCGATGGGTGTGTCCGACCCGCAGGCGGTGGCCGCCCTGCTTCTGCTGGAGCCGGCGGTCACCGGGGACGACCAGCAGGAACGGTTCCGCCGGCACGCCGAGGTGTACCGCCGGGTGGACGGCCTGTGGCAGAGGGGACAGGCCGAGACCGGCACCCAACGTGCCTCCACAGAGCGGGAGATGAAGGGTCTGGCTCCGGAGATGAACATCGAGGAGTCGGCGATCACGCTCGATGAGTGGCTGCCCTACCCGGTCCTGGAAGCCGAGGTGCGCTCGCTCGCCGCCTACCGGCCCGGAGGCTCGGCGGCTCCCGCGACGCTGTTCGTCAGCGACACCGTGCGCGACGAAAGCGGCGACGAGGTGCCGCACGCTCGGTACGTCGCCCACTGGAGCGGGCTCTATCCGCTGGGCCTGGACATCCGTCCGATGCCGGGTCGCCACATGGAGATGGTGAAGGGTGACGAGCAGCTGTCCGTGCTGGTCGCGGCGGTAGGGGAGGCCGCGGCGGTTCGGGAGGCCGGGAGGGGCGGCACCGACCACGAGACCCCACTGCTGCTGCCCGCCTGACAGCCGGCTGGTCCGCACGACCGAAGCCGCCCCCCGCTCACGCGGGGGGCGGCTCTTTGCCGCCAGGAGCATTCGTGGTGCTCGACGGACGTTCCGCACCATCGCAGGGGGGCGGGGCGGCACACCTCCGGATCGCCGCCTCCGGATCGCTCACCCGTTCCAGGAGAACCACAACGGCACCGGGTGAGGCCCCGCGGACGGGGGCGGGCCGTCGCCCCGATGTCCCTGTCCGTGGCGGGCCCGCCCGCCCGGTGTCACGCGCCGGAGTTCCGTCGCCGGGCAGGGCCTCGGGGGCGTCTCGTCGATCTGGGGCGACTCCCGTGTTCCGCCTGCCTCACGCATGCCCGCCACACGCCGGAACGCCCCGGTCCCGGGTTCCCTCCGACCAGCAGCGAAGGGAACCCGGGACCGGGGCGAAGGACGCCGGGGCGCGGCGGTCAGGTCACCACCGGGTCAACTCGGGGAAGAAATGGGGTACGTCGATGGCGCGGCCGCTCTCCAGGGCGGCCCGGTAGATATGGCAGCCGACGGCCAGGTCCAGGACGCCGAGGCCGAACGGGGAGAAGACGGTGGGCCGGTCTCGGTCGAGGGTGACTGTGCCGCGCAGCACGTCGGCGAGGGTGCCGTCGATGAAGTCACGGGTGCCGTACTCCGTCTCCGTGAGGTGGGGCGAGGTCTCGGCGGTGAGGCAGTGGTCGATGTCGTCGAGGACGTTGTGGCACTTGATCATGACCGTGGGGTGGATGTCGCGCAGGGACAGGTTCAGGATGAGCTGGCCCGACGGCAGGGTCTGTCTGTCCGTCAGCCAGGGCGCCGGCGCGGTGGTGGCGAGTATCACCAGGTCGGCGGCGGCCAGGGCCTCGTCGATTCCGGTGACGGCTCTGGCCCGCCAGCCGTGTGTGTCCGACGCGTATGTGGCGAACTTCTGTGCGTACGCGCCCACATGGTCGTGGACGAGGCACTCACGGACGTTGAGGCCACGGGCCGCGAGGAAGTCGGAGACCGTGCGGCCGATGATGCCGGCACCGACGAAGAGCACCGTGCGGGGCGCCTCGTCGGGGGCCAGCGTCTCCACGGCGAGCGCGGCGGAGGCAGCCGTGCGCGCGGCACTGATCCGGGACGCTTCCAGGCAGGCGAACGGGTAGCCGGTCTCCGCGTCGTTGAGGAGCAGCACGGCGGAGGCGCGGGGAAGGTTCCGTCGGACGTTCTCCGGGTAGCTGGCGATCCACTTCAGGCCGGAGACGGGTGCTTCGCCGCCGAGGTGGGCGGGGAGGGCGATGATGCGGGCGCCGGGGTTGTCGGGGAAGCGCAGGAAGTAGCTGTTGGGGTTCACGGTGACGCCGCGGCTGTGCTGGAGGTACGTGTCCCGCACGATCTCCAGGATCTCGGACGGCGCGGAGGTGATGACGTCCTGGGCGACGGTGCCGTCGATCACATGAAAAGTCGACATCGGTGGGGCCTTTCGCGGGTGGGAGGAGTGCGGGACGGTGGTCAGGCGAGGACACCGAGGTGTTGTCCCACCCAGGCGTCGTTGTAGACCGTGCCGAGGTAGCGCTCGCCCAGGTCGGGTGAGATCGCGGCGATGCGGGAGCCGGCGGGGAACGCGTCGGCGTACTGGCGGATCGCGGCCAGGACGGAGCCGGTGGAGCCGCCGACCAGGAGTCCGTGGGTGCGGGCGAGCAGCCGGCACTCGTGGACCGCGTCCTCCTCCGCGACGAGCACGACGTCGTCGGCGAGGCCGGGTTCGAGCAACTCCGGGACGCGGCTGGCGCCGAGGCCGGGGATGCGGCGGGGTCCGGGCGGGGCGCCGAAGATGATGGAGCCGAGGGCGTCGACGGCGACGATCCTGGTGTCCGGTGAGTACTCGCGCAGGTAGCGGGAGCAGCCGACGAACGTGCCGGTGGAGCCCGCGCCGACGAACAGGTAGTCGACGTGCTGGAGCTCCTTGAGCAGGGCGCGCGCGGTCTGCTCGTAGTGGGCGCGGGGGTTCGCCGGGTTGGCGTACTGGTTGAGCCACACCATGGACGGGTCGGCCTCGACGCGGCGTCGGATGTGGGCGATGCGGGACTGGAGGAAGCCGCCGTTCGGGTCGACGATGTCCACGACGACGACCTCGGCGCCGAGGGCGCGCATGTGGTCGATGCTGGTGGCGTTGGTGTTGGGGTCGACCACACAGGTGAAGGCGTATCGCTTGGTGGCGCAGATGGAGCTGAGGGCGATGCCGAGGTTTCCGGAGGACGACTCGATGACGCGGGCGCCGGGGGTGAGGACGCCGCGGTGCTCGGCGTCCTCGACCAGGCTCAGGGCGGTCTTGAGCTTGACCGAGCCGGCCGGGTTGAGACCCTCGATCTTGAGGAAGATGTCGGCGCCCGGTGCCATGTGGGCCAGGCGGACGAAGACGTCGTCGGTGACCAGCTCGTAGGTGTGCTCGTAGATCATGACTCGGGCCTCCACAGGTCCTCGGGGCCGGTCTCGTCCGCCGCGTATCTGCCGAGCGAACTGACGGCCATGCGCATCTCCAGGGCCATGGCGTCCACGAGGCGTTCGAGTCCGTGTTCCGGGTCCTCGTCCACGGCGACCAGGGCGGCGCGGCCGAGGCCGACGGCGCGGGCGCCGAGGGCGAGCAGTTTGACGGCGCGGATGCCGTCCCAGACGCGTCCACTGGCGAGCAGGGTGCGGTCGGCGGGGTCTACGCGGCGCAGGCACTCGGCCAGCGGCAGTCCGACGTGGCCGAGGAAGCCGGTGGGGGCCCAGCCGGTGCCGCCTTCCGCTCCGTCGACGGTGACGGCGTGGGCGCCCGCCTCCCAGGCGATGGCTGCGGCACGGCCGACGTCCCGGCCGGGAAAGAGCTTCACCCAGCAGCGGGCGCGCGGGTAGTTGTTGCGCATGAGCTGGATCTGCCGGCGGAAGATCTCGTCGGTGAAGGTACCGGGGCTGGAGCAGCGCAGGACGGCTGCGGCGTCGGGGCCGAGGCGTTCGAGCGCGTACTGCCCGTCGAGGTCGGCGGCGACCGCCTCGCTGATCACGGTGAGGCCGCCGAGGCCGGGCTTGGCGCCCTGGCCGACCTTCATCTCGAAGCCGAGGCGGCCCGAGCTGAGGAGGCCGGAGACGGCGGGGTCACTGTAGACGTGGTTCCAGACCTCGGAGTCGGCGTCCTCGGTGCTCTGCTGGACGCAGACGCCGCCGATGCCCTCGGGCAGTTCCTCGCAGTAGGCGAGGATGCGTTCCAGCAGGCCCTTGCGGTGGTCGTCGCCGCTGCTGCGGAAGCCGTTCATCGGGGCGACGTTCTCGCCGATGACCATGGGGATGCCGAGCCGTCCGGCCTGGCGGCTGAGGGCGAGGCTGGTGCCGGCGACACGGGTGGAGCCGAGGGCCGACACGTACACCGGCACGGGGGCCTCGAAACCGCCGAGGGCGGTGGTGAGGCGGACGTCGGAGTAGAGGGGTTCCCGTCCGAGGTCGATGAGTTCGGCGAGGCGTCCGGGCATGAAGACGGGTGGGACCAGGCGCAGGGCGTCGATCTCGTCGCCCTCTTCGCGGGTCGCGCCGAAGACGGAGGTGCCGTAGCTGTCGAGCGGTGGGAAGACGGCGGCGGCTCCGTCGCGGGCACGCGTGCGGATGGCGTCCTCGGGCAGGCCAGGGGCGGTCAGGTACGTCACGGGGACACGACCCCCGCGAGCTTCGGGAAGGCGGTGGCCTGCCAGACGGAGTCGAGGCCGGCCACCCAGCGGGTGAGGCGTTCCAGGCCGATGCCGAAGCCCGCGCTCCGGGGAATTCCGTGGCGGGCGACATCGAGGTACCAGGCGTACTTGGCGGGGTTCTCACCGGTCTCACGCATCCGGGTGACCAGGGCGGCGTACTCGCTCTCGCGCTCACTGCCGCTGCACAGTTCACCGCAGGACTCGGGTGCGATCAGGTCGAAGTTGAGGAGGGTGCCCGGGTCGTCCGGGCTCTCCTTGTCGTAGAAGCCCCGGGAGCCCTTCGGGTAGCCCACGACGAAGAACGGCGCTTCGGCCTGTCGGGATATGCGCTCCTCGGCCTCCCACTCGATCTCCGTACCGGCGGCCTGCGGGTAACCGTCGCTGCGCAGCCGCTCGACGACCTCGCTGTGCGGCACCCGGGCGAACGGCCGGGCGACGAAGCGGCGGAGGGCGGCGGGATCGCGTCCCAGTACGGCGAGTTCGGCCTCGCACCGGTCGGCGACGGTGTTGACGGCGTGGCGAACGAGGCCCTCGGCGATGTCCATGGCGTCGTCGCGGGTTGCGCCCGCGTACTCGACGTCGATCTGCCGGAACTCGGCGAGATGACGACGGGTCGTGCTGGTCTCCACGGGTTCCAGGCGGACGTTGGGCGCGATGAGGAAGATGCGGTCGTACGCCAGCAGGGACGCCTGCTTGTAGAGGATGGCGCTGGTCATCAGTTTGTAGCGGTGGCCGTAGTAGTCGACGTCGACCTGCTTGGCGCCGCGCGAGCCGGGGTCGGTGACGGGGCCGATGATCGGATGGGCCATTTCCACCGCGTCGTCGGCACACAGATAGTCGCGGGCGCCCGCGACCAGGGCCTGCTGGATGCGCAGGGCCGCCCTGGTGCGTGGGTCGCGCAGGTGTTCCAGCGGCGAGGGCAGGGCGGGAGCGGCGGCGAACGCCAGGGGGCGGTCGATCTGGAGTGTCATGTCGGTCCTTGTCCGGTCGACGTACGGTTCACCGGCCCGAAAGGGGGCTGCGGAGAAAGAGGGTGGCGTGAGGTCAGCTCGCTCGGGCGAGTGAGCCGGAGGGGGCGTCGTAGCGGGTCTTGACGTGATGCAGCGCGTACATCAGCCCCGACGAGGTCAGGCGGCGGGAGCGGTGCACGACGGCGGTGGGGCCGAGCGGGAGCGATCCGGTACGGGACCACTCCAGCCGGCCCTGCTCGGTGATGACGCTGCTCGTGCGACCCGCGTTGTCGGGGTGCAGGCAGAAGGGGACGTCGAGGTAGCCGCGGGCGAAGGCCCGGATGAGGGCCTGCCCGAGGTCGTCGTGCAGGCCGAGGACCGCCTCCACGAGAGCACGAGCCTCCTCTTCGACGCCGGTGGACGGCGGTGGTGCGGTGCGCCGCGCGGAGTGCGCGGCGCTCGTGGCCGTCTCCAGCGCCGTGACGTTCTCCGCGATCGAGGGAATGCGCGCGGACTCGGCGGCCGTCTTGACGATGAGGCGCGCGGCTCCGGTCCGCACCGCGAGCCGGGCCGCGTCCGCGACAAGGGCCAGCGCGCCGGGTCTGGTCTCTGGATAGACACCCATGTAGGCGTAGACGACCACGTGCCAGGAGGTGTCCGGGAGGTGGTCGGCGGCCAGGGCGCGCAGCGCGTGGACGGCTTCCTCGTCCTGCTCCGCGCTGGTCTGCTGGGCGTAGCTCAGGGAGATGCTGCGCAGGCCGTGCTGCCGGAAGAACATCCCTTCCAGTACGGAGAGGGCGACGAGCAGCGACGGTGGGCAGAGCTGGCCCAGCATGCAGCCGCCGAAGGTCTCCAGGTGCGGTTCGACGCCGGATGCCCGGAGCGAGGCAAGCGTGCGGCAGGCGTCGCGCCAGGCCTGCACGGAGGTGGCCAGCGGCGTGCGCCCGTAGGGCAGGCAGTAGGAGACGGGGCCGCCCTCGGTGGCGTCGAGCCCGGCGTCGATCAGTGCCTCGATTATGCGGCCGGGCTGCGCGGAGCCGTGCCTCACCTGGACGGGGAAGTCCTCGGCGCGGACGCCGTCGAGCAGCGCGGAGGTGGTGGCGACGGGCATGGTCACGAGCGGGTAGCCGTTGAGCGGGTGCCCCCGGGCAGCGGTTCGGGCAGCGGCCTCGTAGTCACCGACCCGGGTGAAGCTGTCGAGGGTGAGGGTGCCGACGGTGGTGGCTGCGGCGCCACGGGTGGCAAGCAGGCCTGCGCGCATCCTGGCGGGGTCGGCGAACCCCATGCGGGGCTGGACGACGAGGGCGCCGGAGCGTGCGGCTGCGTCCATGAAGCGGTGGAAGGCGCCACCGGGGAGGGGGTCAGCCGGCATTGGCGTAGTCCCTTCCGTGCCCGCGCCGCGACAGGGAGTCGAGCAGGGCGAGCAGCCGAGGTACGGCGCTCGGCCCGGTGAGGACGGCATCGAAGCCGGCCCCGGTGAGCGCGGTGTGGGCTTCTGGGGCGAGGGCGCCCTCGGTGCCGAGCTTGCCGCCGATGACGAGGGGCACACGGGCCAGGGCGGGCTCGGCACGCACCGCGCGGGCCAGGGCGGGGGCCTCCTCAGCGCCGTGCCCGTTGACGGTGCTCACGACGATGAGGCCGGGGGAGCGTGTGGCGGACTCCGTGACCAGGGTGTCGACCGGTACGCAGGCTCCGAGGTTGGTGACCTCCCATCCCTGTTCCTCCAGGGCGAGTTGGAGGAACAGCAGGTTCCAGGTGTGCGAGTCCGAGGGGATGGTGCTCAGAACCGCGTGGGGCGGGCTCTCCGGGGGTTGGTGACGCACGTACACGACCGGCTTTCCTCTCGACACCGTAAGGGGCCGCGATCGTTGCGATCGGGCCGGTCATCCGGGACGTTCCCCGCCCTGATCGAGTCGCCGAAGGCACTGCCGCCTTGGAGGTGTCCGGCAGCGCTTCGGGGAGTCGGCTCCGGGCGTCCGGACTGCCGGCGGGTGACGTCGTCCATGGTGGCCAGCGCTTCTCCTTTGCGTCACTGGGCACTTGTGACCAGCCGCCGGGGCGTCATTTGTGCCCACTGGGGGCGCCCGCGCACGCGTCCTAACGTGCTCACCGCGGACGTCCTTCCGGCGCCGGTGGCCACGGTGCCGCCTCTGAAGCGCTCCGGCCGCTTGTACCGCACCGACTGCTTGTACCGCTCGTACCACTGACAACGTGCTGACGATGAGGAGTGAACGGTGGCTGATCACCAGGTGGAAGAGTGGCGTCACGCGCTGGCAGGCCTGGAGCCACTGGAGCTGCCGGCGGACCGGCGCCCGGCGGACGACGGGACTGGTCCCCAGGACCTGGTCCTCTTCGACGTGCCCGAGGCGACCGGCGAGGCGCTCTCCGCTCTGGCGCACGCACGGGGCGTGGAGCTTTCGACGGTCCTGCTGACGGTGTTCCAGGCCCTGCTCGCGCGGCACACCGGCCGGGGCGATGTACCGGTGGTGGTGCGGGGCGATGACGGACAGGTACGGGCCGTACGAGGTCCGGACGGCGACCCGCTGTTCGAGGACGCGTGGAAGCACGTCGCGACGGCCGTGGGAGCGCGCGGCGGGCTGCCGTACGCGGAGCTCGCCGATGCAGCCCTCGGCGCGCTCGACGGTGCCCCGTGGTTTGCGTGGCGCACGGCGGGCGAGGCGACGGCCGTTATCACGCCCACGGCCCAGGTAACTCTGGAGCTCGCCGCCGACGGCGGCGCGCTGCGCGGCGCGCTGGGTTACCGCACAGACCTCTTCGACCGGGCGACTGCGGAGCGCCTGGCAGACCACTTCGGGGTCCTCGCCCGGTCCGCCGCCGAGGCACCGGGGACGCGGCTGAGCGCGCTGGAGATGCTGACGGAGCCGGAGCGGACGCGGATCCTCACCGAGTGGAACGGCTCCCGGTCCGCGTTCCCGGACACGTCGACCGTCCACCGTCTGGTCGAGGAACGGGCCGCCCGGCAGCCGGACGGGGTCGCCCTGGAGCACGACGGCCGGCTGCTGACCTACCGCGCGATGGATGAGCGGGCGAACCGGCTCGCGCGCCATCTCCAGGAGCGGGGCGTCGGCCCGGGCACACTGGTCGCGGTCTGCCTGGACCACGGCACGGATCTGGTGTGTGCCCTGCTCGGAGTTCTCAAGTCCGGTGCCGCGTACGTGCCGTTGGACCCGTCGTATCCGGCCGAGCGGCTGCGGTACATGGTCGGCGACAGTGCGGCGCCCGTAGTGATCACACAGTCCGCCCACGCCGGCCTGTTCGCACCGGGTCCCGAACTGCTGCTCACCGACCTCAGTTGGCCCGACGGCGACGGCTCGGACCCGGCAGTCGCGGGGAGCCCATCCGACCTGGCCTACGTCATCTACACCTCGGGCTCCACGGGCCGCCCCAAGGGCGTCCGTGTGGCGCACCTGGGCGTCGTCAACTACCTGCACTGGTGCGACCGCACCTACCCGCCCGCGCCCGGTGCCGAGATCGGCTCGCTGCTGTGCTCGTCGGCGGCCTTCGACCTGACGGTCACCGCGCTGTTCCTGCCGCTGGTGCAGGGGCTGCGCCTGGTGATACCGAGTCCCGGACCGGGACAGACCGTGTTCGACACGGCCGTGGATCTCGTGGCGACCGGTGCGCGGATCAGTTTCCTCAAGGCGACACCCTCCCACCTGGAGCTACTGGCCGCCCGGCTGGAGCGGGACGGTGTGCGGCACGCCATCGCGACGGTGGTGGCGGGCGGCGAGGACCTGACACCGGCGCTGACGCACCGCATGCTGGCGAGCGGTGCGGACGACACGGCCGTCGTCAACGAGTACGGACCGACCGAGGCGACCGTCGGCAACGTGGTCAGCCGTACGGTTTCGGTGGATCCGGCGGCGGACCACGTACCGATGGGTCGCGCGATCGACAACACCGAGGTGTTCGTGGTCGGCGCACACGGGGAGGTTCAGCCGGTCGGCGTGCCGGGTGAGTTGCTGATCGGCGGCGTGAACGTGGCCCTCGGATATCTGGGGCGGCCCAACCTGACGGCGGAGCGGTTCGTGCCGCACCCGTTCTCCGCGGATCCGGACGCCCGGGTCTACCGCACCGGCGACCTGGTGAAGTGGCTGCCGGACGGCCGGCTCGTCTACCTCGGCCGGATCGACGACCAGGTAAAGCTGCGCGGCCACCGGGTGGAACTGGGCGAGATCGAGAACGCCCTGCTCGCCCGGCCGGGTGTGGCAGCGGCGACCGTCGTGGTCCGCGAGGACGTCCCGGGCGACAAGCGCCTGGTGGCGTACCTGGTACCGGCGGGCGACGGCCTCCCCGCGGCGCCCGAGCTGCGCAGCGCCCTGTCGCGGGATCTGCCGGAGCACATGGTGCCCGCCCGGTACGTGACGCTGGAGCGGCTTCCCCTGACGCCGAACGGCAAGGTGAACCGGAAGGCGCTGCCGGCGCCGGAGAGCCGCCGTCCGGATCTGGCCGTCGCGTACACGGCGCCCCGGACAACGACACAGGCTGCAGTCGCCGGCATCTGGGCCGATCTGCTGGGCGTGGAGCCGGTGGGCATCGACGACGACTTCTTCGAACTGGGCGGGCACTCGCTGCTGGCCGCCCGGGTCGCTTCCCGGCTGCGCCGGGACGTGGGCGTGGACGTGTCCTACCGCACCCTGTTCGAGGCGCCGACACCGGCGCTGCTGGCGGCCGCCCTCGACGCGCTCGGTCCCGGCACGGTGACGGCGATGCCGCGCCAGGACCCGGCCGCAGGCCCGCTGCCGCTGTCGTTCGCCCAGCAACGCCTCTGGTTCCTGGACCAGTTGCAGCCAGGGCGGACGGAGTACGTCATCCCGGCCGGCATGCGGGTCACGGGGCGTTTCGCACCGGACGCGTTCGGAGCCGCGCTGACGGCGCTGGTCGGCCGGCACGAGATCCTGCGGACCCGTTTCGTGGCGGACGGTGGAGGCGTTCCGGTCCAGATCGTCGACGCGCCGAGGGAAGCGGCCCTGGATGTGCACGACGCGAGGCACCTCGGTGGCGACGCCGCACTCGACATTCTTCGCGAGGCGGCGGAACTGCCGTTTGACCTGGCGTCGGGGCCGCTCCTGCGGGCGGTGGCGGTGCGTGTCGCCGAGGAGGAGTGGCTCCTGCTCATCGCGCTGCACCACATCGTCTCCGACGGCTGGTCGGAGGGCATCCTCGCACGGGAGCTGCGGGAGCTGTACGGGGCGGCGGTCACGGGCCGTGCAGCTGCTCTCGTACCGCTGGAGCTCCAGTACGGGGACTTCGCGGCCTGGCAGCGTACGGCCCTGGACGGCTCGGCGCTGGACGGACAGGCGGCGTACTGGGGCGAGCGACTCGCCGGGCTCCAGCCGCTGGAACTGCCGACCGACCGTCGCCGCCCGGCCCAGCGGTCGGGCCGCGGTAACGCGGTCGCCCTCACCGTGCCCGCCGAGGTGGTCGATGCCGCCCGGCGGATGGCGGCGGGGCGCGGCGCCAGCCTGTTCATGTCCCTGCTCGCGGTGTTCCAGCTGCTCATGGCCGAGTACAGCGGGCAGGAGGACATCGCGGTCGGCAGTCCGATCGCAGGCCGCAACCGGGCCGAGACCGAGGACCTGATCGGCTTCTTCGTCAACACGCTCGTGATGCGCACCGACCTGTCGGGCGACCCGACCTTCGGTGACCTTCTCGACCGGGTGAAGGACACCGCCCTCGGCGCGTACGACCACCAGGATCTTCCCTTCGAGCGCCTGGTGGAGGAACTGGCGCCGCAGAGGGACCTGTCGCGCACTCCCCTGTTCCAGACCATGTTCGTGCTCCAGAACACGCCGGACGGTGACGCGTGGGGTATGCCCGGTCTCGAGGTCGAGCCGTTCGCGGTGCGGGCGGAGGAGGCCAAGTTCGACCTGACGCTCCTCCTGACCGAACGGCCCGACGGTTCGCTCGGCGGAAACCTCGTATTCGCGGTGGACCTGTTCGATCACGCGACGGCGACGCGGCTGGCCGGGCACTACACCACGCTCCTCGAAGCGGTCGTCCGGGACGGAGGACAGCGCCTGTCGGAGCTGGAGTTGCTGGTGGGCGCCGAGCGCGGGCGTGTGCTGGCCGAGTGGTCCGGAGCGGCCTCCCTCTCCCCGGATGCCGCCACGACGGCGCACCGGCTCGTCGAGGAGCGCGCCGCACAACTGCCCGGTACGACCGCGGTGCTGTCGGAGACCGGGGGGCTGACGTATCAGGAGCTGAACGAGCGCGCCAACCGGCTGGCCCGGCACCTGCGGTCGCTCGGTGCCGGGCCGGACCGGGTGGTGGCCGTATGTCTGGAGCGTGGGCCCGACCAGGTCACCGCGCTGCTCGCGGCGCTGAAGTCGGGGGCCGCGTACCTGCCACTGGACCCGGAGCTTCCGGCCGACCGGCTCGCCTTCATGATCCAGGACTCCGGAGCGGCCCATGTGGTGACCGACTCGGCGCGCACGGCCCAGCTGCCCCGCACACCCCATCGCTTCCTCACCGACCGGGACTGGCCGCTGATCCAGGAGCTGCCGGCGCACGACCCGGAGCCCGCCGCCACCCCGAAGGATCTGGCCTACCTGATCTACACCAGCGGCTCCACCGGCCGCCCCAAGGGGGTGCAGATCGAGCACCGGAGCCTCGTCAACCTGATCCACTGGACGGTGGAGAGCTTCGGGGCGGAGCCGGGCCGCCGGATCGCGCACCTCGCCGGAATCGGCTTCGACGCGGCGGCGTGGGAGGTGTGGCCCGCGCTGGCCGCGGGTGCGACCGTGTGCGTACCCGACGACACGGTGCGGCGCGCACCCGAGCTGCTCCAGCACTGGCTGGCCGGACGGCGGGTGCACAGCACGTTCCTGTCCACACCCATGCTGGAGGCGCTGGCCACGCTGGACTGGTCGGAGCCGACCTCGCTGGCCCACGTCCTGACCGGCGGTGACGCGCTGCGCCTGCCCGCCGGGCTGCGGCTGCCGTTCCGTGTCGTCAACAACTACGGGCCGACCGAATCGACAGTGGTCACGACATCGGCCGAGGTGGTGCCGGGGGTGGCCGTGCCGCCGATCGGCAGGCCGGTTCGCAACACGGTCGTCCACGTCGTCGACAGGTACGACCGGCCGGTGCCGATCGGAGTTCCGGGCGAACTCCTGGTCGGCGGTGCCGGGCTGGCCCGTGGCTACCAGGGGTTGCCGCAGCAGACGGCGGAGCGGTTCGTCACCGTGAACGTCGACGGCACACCGCGGCGGGTCTACCGCACCGGGGACCGGGTGCGATGGCTGCCCGACGGCCAACTGGAGTTCCTGGGACGGCTCGACGACCAGGTGAAGCTGCGCGGACACCGCATCGAACCGGGCGAGATCGAGGCGGTGCTGCTGGGCGGGCCCGACGTCACGGCCGCGACCGTCGTCCTGCGAGAGGACATCCCGGCCGAGCAGCGCCTTGTGGCGTACGTCGTGCCGGGCGGGCAGGCGCCGACCACCGAGGAACTGCGTGCCCGGCTGCACCGCGAGCTGCCCGGCTACATGGTGCCGTCCGCCTTCGTCCTGCTGGACCGGCTGCCGCTCACCCCGAACGGCAAGGTGGACCGGCGCGCGCTGCCCGCTCCCCAGCCCCGTTCGCCCCAGGACCGCGTCGCGCCGCGCACACCGGCCGAGCGCGCGGTGGCGGCGGCCTGGTCGCAGGTGCTGGGTACGGACGTCGCCGGCATCGACGACAACTTCTTCGAACTGGGAGGTCACTCGCTGCTGGCCACGCAGGTGACCTCCCGGTTGCGGACCGCACTCGGCGTGGACGTGCCGGTACGGGCGCTGTTCGCGGCACCGACGGTCGCCGCGCTGGCAGCCGTCGTAGCGGAGCTCGGCTCGGACGACACGGAGCAGATCACGCCCGCCGACCGGACCGGCGGTCCGCTGCCACTGAGTTCCGCCCAGCAACGGCTCTGGTTCCTGGACCAGTTGGAACCAGGGCGCGCCGAGTACGTCGTACCGTTCGCCCTGCACGTCCGTGGCGCACTGGATGCGACCGCGCTGGACACCGCTCTCACCGCGATGGTGGCGCGTCACGAGATCCTGCGCACCCGATTCGTCCCCGAGGACGGCGAGCCGGGGCAGGTCATCGACCCACCGGCATTCGTGGGAGCATCCGTCCACGACCTGCGCCACGTCCTCGACCCGGACGAACGGCGTGCGGCGGCACAGCGGTTCGCGGAGACTGAAGCGGGTCGCCCGTTCGATCTGGCAACGAGTCCGCTGCTGCGCGCCCACCTGGTGCGGCTCGCCGACAACGAGGCATTCATCCTGCTGACCGTGCACCACATCGCCGCCGACGGATGGTCGGAGGGAGTCATGGCGCGCGAACTGCGCGAGGGGTACCGGGCGGCGACGTCGGGGGTGGCGCCGACCGGTCTGCCCACACTGCCTCTGCAGTACGCGGACTTCTCCGTGTGGCAACGGGAGCGGATGGCCGGTGAGGTGATGGAAGGGCAACTGGCCTACTGGCGGGACCGGCTCACCGGGCTGGAACCGCTGGAGCTGCCGAGCGACCACCGACGCCCGGCGGGACCGCCGGCGGGCGGCGCCACGTTGGCGTTCGAGGTGCCGGGTGAGGTCGCCGCGCGACTGCGGGCGGCGGCGGCTACGAACGGCGCGAGCCTCTACATGGTGCTTCTGGCGGTGTTCCAGGTGCTGCTGGCGAAGTACAGCATGCAGGACGACGTCGCGGTCGGCAGCCCGATCGCCGGCCGCAACCGGGCCGAGACCGAGGATCTGATCGGCTTCTTCGTCAACACCCTCGTGATGCGCACCGACCTGTCCGGCGACCCCACCTTCACCGAGCTCATCGACCGGGTGAAGGACACCGCCCTCGGCGCGTACGACCACCAGGACCTTCCCTTCGAGCGCCTGGTGGAGGAACTGGCACCCGACCGGGACCCGTCGCGCAACCCGCTGTTCCAGACCCTGTTCGCGCTGCAGAACACGCCGGACGGCCACACCTGGAGCCTGCCGGGTCTGGAGGTGGAACCGTTCGCCGTGACACTGCCGGACGCCAAGTTCGACCTGAGTCTGATCATGTCCGAAGGCCCGGCCGGCAGCCTGCTCGGGACCCTGGAGTACCGCACCGACCTCTTCTCGCGTGACACCGTCGACCGGCTGGCCGGCCACCTGCGTACGTTGCTGGACTCGGTCGCCGGCACGCCGGGGGCTCGGCTGTCGGAGCTGTGCATGCTCACCCCGGCCGAGCGGCGGAAGACGCTCGTCGAATGGAACGGCACCGCCACCGCCTACCCGGACAAGGCCACCTTGCACGGCCTCTTCGAGGAGCGGGCCGCCCAGCAGCCGGACACCGTGGCCATCGACTCACCGCAGGGCGATTTGACCTACGGCGAGCTGAACGCCCGCGCCAACCGGATCGCCCACCACCTGCGGACCCGGTACGGGGTGCGGCCGGACATGCCGGTGGCGGTGTGCCTGGGCCGTGGGGCAGACCTGGTGACGGCGGAGCTGGCGGTACTGAAGGCGGGGGCCGCTTACGTGCCGATGGACCCGGAGTACCCCGTCGAGCGGCTGGCGTACATGGTGCGTGACACGAGGACCCCGGTCGTCCTCACCCACACCGGGCAGGCGGACCGGATCCCGTCCGGCGTTCCCCTGCTGCTGCTCGACGAGTGCGACGCCGAAGGGGGTCCGCTGGACGGTGAGCCGGTTACCGATCCGGAGCCCGCCGCCACCGCGCACAACCTGGCCTATCTCATCTACACCAGCGGCTCGACCGGCCGGCCCAAGGGGGTCCAGGTTGAGCACCACAGCCTGGTGAACCTGGTCCACTGGACGGCGGCCGAGTACGGACTCGACCCGGGACAGCGGATCGCGCTGCTCGCCGGGATCGGTTTCGACGCGGCGGCGTGGGAGCTGTGGCTCGGCCTGACCCGGGGTGCGACCTGCTGCGTCACCGACGAGAGGGTCAGGCTCACTCCGCATCTGCTGCGGGACTGGCTGGGCGAGCAGGCGGTCCACGCCGCGTTCCTGTCCACGCCGATGCTGGAGTCGTTGTCGGCGCTCGACTGGGGCACGGACAGCCCCCTCGACTACGTACTGACCGGCGGTGACCGGCTGCGGATGCCGCCGCTCGCCCGGCTGCCGTTCCGCGTGGTCAACAACTACGGTCCGACGGAGACCACGGTGGTCGCCACCTCCACGGTGTGCGTCCCCGGTGACACGGTCCCGCCGATCGGGCGGCCTATCGCCAACACCCGGTGCTTCGTGGTGGACCAGCACGGCACTCCGCAGCCCGTCGGCGTTCCCGGTGAACTCCTCGTCGGTGGAGTGCAGGTGTCGCGCGGCTACCTGGGGCGCCCCGAGTTGACGAACGAGCGCTTCGTCCCGTTCGAGGCCGAGGGGGTGGGCGGCCGGGTGTACCGCACCGGCGACCTGGTCCGGTGGCAGCCGGACGGACAGCTGGAGTTCCTGCGCAGGGTCGACCACCAGGTCAAGATCCGCGGCAACCGCATCGAACTGGGCGAGATCGAGGCCAACTTGATCACCCATCCCGGTGTCGGTGAGGTCGCCGTGGTCGTTCACGAGGACGTGCCGGGCGACAAGCGGCTGGTGGCCTACCTGGTGGCCGCCGGACCGGACGCCCCGACCATCATGGAACTGCACGCGCACCTGGGGCGCCAGCTGCCCGACTACATGATCCCGGCGTGGTTCATGGTGCTGGAGCAGCTGCCCCTGACCGCGAACGGCAAGGTGGACCGGGCGGCGTTGCCGGCGCCGGACGGCATGCGGCCGGATCTCGGAACGTCGTACACGGCGCCGCGCAACACCGTCGAGCGTCACATCGCGGCCGTCTGGACGGAGCTCCTGGGCATCGAACGCGTCGGCGTCCACGACAACTTCTTCCAGCTGGGCGGGCACTCACTGCTCGCCACCCAGGTCGCGTCGAGGCTGCGGAAGGCTCTGCGGGTCGACATACCGGTACGGACCGTGTTCGACCACCCGACCCCCGAGGAACTGGCGCAGCACATCGCGGACCTGATGATGGCGGCGATCAGCGCACAGTTCGCGCCGGCCGGATGAGGGCTTGCGCCCCTGCCGCGAAGACGACCGTGGGGTCTCACGGATGCGTGCAGGACGCGTCAGACCATGTCCTCGACCTGGATGCCACCCTGGGCGATCGCCAGAGCGCCGAGCTGGAAGCGGCTCTGCGCACCGAAACGATCGGTCAGCTTCTCGGAGAGCCGGCGAACCGTGCGCAGCGACACGTCCATCCTGCGGGCGGCGGCGGCATCGGTGAGACCCTGCGCCCAGAGTCTCAGGACGTGCTGCTCCTGGAGGGAGAGGCCGCCACGGGTGCGCGGGCGCGCCTCGGCCAGCGGCAACGCCTCCTTCCAGAGGCGGGTGAACAGTGCGGCGAACGCCTGGGTGACCGACTCGACGCCGCACACCATGGCGCCGACGACGGCCCGGGCACCGGCGACCGGAACCACGGCGTGGGTGCGGTCGCAGAGGATCATCCACGCGGGCAGCGACGGCAGCGTACGGATCGAGCCGACCCCGCCTGTCCTCCCCCGCACGCGGCTCATCGCCTCGGGATCGTTGCGGACGCTCTCCAGGACGATGGCGCGGGCAACCGCTCCACGCCTGCGCAGGATCTCGTCGATGGACCGGGCGGACTCGGCAACGGGAACAGCGACCCGCTCCGTGGGGCCGACAGTCAGCCACTCCTGCTCGCACCCCTCGGCGAGTTCCGTGACACGCCGCCACACGGCGTCCGCACCGGCCAGCCACTCGACGCCCGGCATACCGTCACGGCCGGCGCGGGAGTGCTCGGACAGCAACCGGGTCACTTCGAGGCGGCTGTCCTCCACCTGGAGGCGATGGCGGGCGAGTTCGTCCTGCTGCCGGGCGAGCATCGCCGCCAGGCCCACCTCCGGGTCGACGGGCCGCCAGCCGGTGGAGGTATCGCCGGGAACCACCAGCAGGAGGGAGGACAACCGCTCCAGCCGTTCCCGGACCGTGTCCTCGGACACCTTCATCTGCTCCGCCAACTCGGAGACGCCGGCGCCGGGCAGGTCGACCATCGTGAGATAGACGCTCCGTGCGAGGGGGTCGATACCCAGAGAGGTCCGCATGTCCTTCACTCCTGTTGTCTCGGCCGTACGGCACCTGTTGGTCACTGATTGAGTCGACGATGTTCCACACGCCGGGGCTGCACGGTCCCGTGCCGCTGCCGGGATCGTCGGCCCGACATCAGTAGACGGGAGGCGGGGGCGGTGGCGGATGCGGGCCGACCACCCAAGTTGTGGCCGATGCTCCCGCGGCGTTGCGGAGCGGCCCCGTCGCGTTGCGGCAACGCCCCTTTGCCGGCACGGGTTATCATCTCGCGCATGCCCGCCTCGCAGCCGACCGTCCTGGCCACCTCCGGAGGGCATCGCGCCGACCCCCGTGCGCGGGTGCTGTTCGACTCCCTGGTCCACCACGCGGTTGACCTGTCCGGGGTGAACGGGCGCCGTCCGCGAATCCTGTACTTGGGCACGGCGGTGGGGGACGCGGAGCACGTCACCGCACGCATGCACGAGGCGGCACGGGTGGCGGGGTTCGACCTGACGCCGCTGCACCTGTTCCCCATGCCGAACGTGGAGGACGTGGAGGGCACGCTCCTCGACCACGACGTCGTGTGGGTCATGGGCGGGTCGGTAGCGAATCTGCTGGCGGTGTGGCGGGTGCACGGGCTGGACGGGGCGCTGCGGCGCGCCTGGCAGGCGGGGGTGGTGCTGAGCGGGGTGAGCGCCGGATCCATCTGCTGGTTCACGGGCGGCGCGACCGACTCGTACGGGCCGGATCTGCGGCCGGTGGTGGACGCGCTCGGCTTCCTGCCGTACGGCAACGGTGTCCACTACGACTCCGACCTGGGCCGCCGTCCGCTGATCCACCGGATGGTCGCTGACGGCACCCTGCCGACGGCGCACTGCACCGACGACGGGGTGGGGCTCGTGTATCACGGCACCCGTCTCGTGGAGGCGGTCACGGAATCGGCGGGCAAGGGCGCCTACGTGGTGACGTGCGAGGGTGGCGGGGTGCGTGAGGAACGCCTTGAGCCACGCCTGCTGCCGCCGGCCCGGCACTGACTCCTTCCGCGCGGACGGCCGCGCACCGGCGGGGACGTGCCGCCGGAACGAGGTGTCACGGCGGGCCGTGCGGCAGCACGGAGATGTCGACGTATGCCGTGACCTGCGAAGTCGGCCTCCGGCGCCGGGAACGCGGGCCGGATGCCCACGAGTTCGCCGCCTCGGCCCCCACTCACCGGCGGGGGCCTTCGGAGAATATGGGGGACGCTCCCCCATGTGGGGGCCGTGCAGTATCTGCGACGTTCTTCCTGTGACCGAATCAGCCGCACCCACGACTCCCCGAAGCGCGCACCTGCCGCTCGCCTGGTGGGCCCCCGCGCTCTCCCTCAGCGAGCGCGTCGGCGCCCCAGGACGTCCCGTGGCGACCGTCGCGACCGTCCCGTCCGGCCGCGCCCCTTGGGCCGTCGGGGACACGGCGGGCTTCGCGGCTCGGCTGACCCACCTGGGTCTCGACGAACTCGCCCTGGGAGCCCTCGCCGACGAGTCACCGCAACGCCTGGCGAACCGCGCAGGCACTCCACGCTGGGTTGGTTACATCGAAGAGGCCCTGGACTGTGCCCACATCGCCGCACGGCCGGAGTCCGGCGGCGACGCAACCGGGCCCGAGGCCTTCGCACCGGTCGTGGCACCGCTGGTGGGTCCGGCCTCGGCCGCCCTCGACCGGCAGCTGGCACCGCTCCCCCCGGCAGAACGGGCCATGCTGCGCGCCTCGTTCGAGCAGTGGCTGCTGGGCCGGATGGCCCGGCAGGCGGCCCGCACACTCGTCCGTGAACTGGACGGCGCCCGGCGCGCCGGTCGGCTCCCCGGGGCCACGCCCCGCGATCGCTTCGCCTCCTTCCTCGCCGCCAGCGGGAGTGCGGACGGCCTGCGGGCCCTGTTCACCACCTATCCGGTGCTGGCCCGGATGCTGGGCCGGACGGCCATGGACGCGGCCGACGCGGTCGCCGAACTCGGCCTGCGGCTGCACGCCGACCGGCAGGAACTGGTGGCCGTCCTTCTCGACGGACGCGACCCCGGCCCGCTCACCCGCATCGAACTGGGCCGTGGCGACGCCCACCGAGCCGGGCGCTCGGTGGCGGTGCTGGAGTTCGCGGACGGGGCACGCGCGGTGTACAAGCCCCGTCCGCTGGGGCAGCACGCCCTGCTTGACGACCTGGCCCACTGGCTCACCGGCCGGGTCGACGGCCTGGAGCTGCGCACCCCGCGCACCGTGCGGCGGCAGGAGCACGGCTGGCTGGAGTACATCGAGCACCGCTGGTGCGGCTCGGTGGCCGAGGCGGACGCCTTCTACCGGCGCCAGGGCGCGCTGCTGGCCCTGCTGTACGCGGTGGACGGCGCCGACATGCACTACGAGAACCTCATCGCTGCCGGCGACCAGCCGGTACTGGTGGACGCCGAGACCCTGCTGCACACCGGGCTGCCGCAGGCCTCCACGGCCGGGGCCGACCCGGCCGCCGACGCCCTTCAGGCTTCCGTCCACCGGACGTGCCTGCTGCCCCACCTGCTGATCGGGGAGCACGGCGCGCTGGACATCTCCGCGCTGGGCCGTGCCGAGGAAGGCACGTACCCGAGCGAGGGCCTGTGCTGGCAGGACAGCGGACTGGACACCATGCGCGTCGTACGAGGTCCGGTGGTCAGTCCGGCCGCGCAGAACCAGCCGCTGCCCCACGGACGTCGCCTCCACGGCGCCGACCACCGCGCCGCGCTGCTGGACGGCTTCCGCACCACGTACGACGCGATCCGGGCGCACGGTAACGAGCTCAGCGCGCCAGGAGCCCTGTTGGCCCGGCATGCGGACAGTCCCGCGCGGCTGATCGTTCGATCCACACGGCTGTACTCGACCCTGCTCGAGGAGTCCACGCACCCGGCACTGCTGGGCGACGCGCTCGCCCGGGACGCCGCGTTCGCGGTGCTGTGGACCGAGTCGTCGCGCGACCCGGCACGCGGGCAGCTGGTGGAGCACGAGACCGAGGACCTGTGGCGCGGGGACATCCCCCTCTTCGTCCACCGGCCCTCCGGCACGGGAGTGCGTGCGGCCGGTGGGACGTGGCTGCCTCACCTGCTGCCGGTGGCGAGCCTGAGCGCCGTCCGCACCAAGATCGCCCGGATGGACGAGGTCGACTGCCGGAACCAGGAATGGATCGTCGCGGCCGCCCTGGCCGCCCGGGAGGCCGGTTCCCCGCTGGTCAGGCCACGCTCCGAACTGGTGGCGACGCCCCTGCCGGCGGTGGCGCCGGAGCCGTCACGACTACTCGCCGCGGCCTGCGGAATCGCCGACGAGATCGCCGCCCGCGCCGTGCGGGCCGGCCGGGCCAACTGGCTCGGCCTCGAATGCCTGCCGGGCGGGCACTGGTCGGTCCTGCCGATGGGCGCGGGGCTCGGCCAGGGCTACACCGGGGTCGCACTCTTCCTGGCCCAGGCCGGACTGCTCGCGGGCGCCGACCGCTACACCGCGCTCGCCCACCAGGCGGTGCTGCCGTTGCCCGGCCTGCTGAAGATGCTCGCGGCCGACCCCGAACTGTGTGCCGCGGTCGGACCAGGAGCGTACGACGGGCTCGGCGGCATCCTGTACGGGCTGATCCGGCTGTCGTCCCTCCTCGACGCCGAACTCGCGGACTCGCTGCCCGACGCGCTCACCGCGCTGGAACACGCCGTGGGCGCCTGCGTGGATCCCGGCTTCGCGGACGGTGCCGCCGGGGCCCTGGCGGCGGCGGTCGCCGCCCATGAAGCGACGGGCGCCCGTCAGGCCCTGGAACTGGCCGACGCGGTGGCGGACGTCCTGGCCCCCGCGGCCTCGCAGGGCGGTGGCTCCGCGGGGTTCGCCGACGGGGCCGCGGGCATCGGCTGGGCGCTGTGGCGCCACGCGGACCACCGGGCGGACGGAAGGGGACGTCCGGAGGAAGCGGCCGGTCTGCTGCGCTCGGCCGCCGCCGGGCCCGAAGCCGCCGCGCACGGCCCCTCGTGGACCACCGGTCTCCCCGGGATCGCCGCTGCGGCTGCGCACCTGCCGGGGCGAAACGACCTCGCCGCCCGGCTCTCCGCCCTCGGCGACGGCCCCAACCTGAGCGCGGGCCACGGCATGTTCGGTGCCCTGGAAGCCCTTTCGGTCCTGGCCGGCCGGGGCGACACCCAGGCGTCCGCTGCCCTGACCCGCACCAGCGGCCGGGTACTCGCGACCGTCGAGGGCCAGCAGCACCGCTGCGCCACCCCCGACCAAGTGCCCTCTCCCGGCATGCTGACGGGCCTCGCCGGCATCGGCTACGGACTCCTCCGTCTGTGTTCCCCCACCCGTGTCCCGTCCGCGCTCCTGCTGGAGCACTCCTGTCCGGCCACTCCGCCCGCCTGCTGAGGGCGAAAGGCCACGGCCGGACCCGGCTCCTTTCCCGCTCCTGCCCCCGCTCTCCCCGTCTCCGCTCTCCCCTCGCTCACCCGAGCACTTCCCCACGAAGGAGTTCTCCCATGAACCAGCAGAACCAGTCCTCCAGCCAGGCCGCTTCCGCCTCCGCCGAGGCCGGTGCCCCCACGCCTGCCGGCGCCGAGCAGGACGCCGCAGGCGGTATCACACTCTCGGGCCGCAATCGTGCGTGCACCCGCGCCCGCGTCCTGGCAGGCATGGTTCTCACCAGTGGAATAGTCATCACGCTGAGTTCGATCGACACCTCGGTGTCCTCGCCCCAGTAGACGCGCCATTTCGCTCGGCGGGCCGCCAGGCCGAGCGAAATGAGGGGCCGGACGCCACACCACGGCTCCGGGTAATCTGATTATGCTTTGAGGTCATGCCTTCCCAAGCGTCTTCTCTCATCGGCCGGGATGCCCAACTGGGCTTACTCGAACGCGCCTTGTCCCAGGCTCGGCAGGGACGCGGCGGTGTGGTCTTCCTGGTGGGCGAAGCCGGGGTGGGCAAGTCCCGGCTGGCAGCCGAGGTCGTGGGCAGCGCGCTCGAGTTAGGGATGGGCGTGCTGCGCGGACGCAGCAGCACCACCGGTCCAGCGGTGCCCTTCCGACCGCTGACCGAGGCGCTGATGTCTCTGTTCCGTACCGGTGAATCGCTGGACGAGCTGCCCCTGGGGCCGTACAGACCCGTGCTGGGACGACTGATCCCGGACTGGAACACCGGTGCAGGCGACAGCAGTTCCATGGTGATCCTGGGCGAGGCCGTACTGCGTCTGCTCATGGCCACCGACCACGGTCGGGGTCGGATCGTGGTGCTGGAGGACCTGCACGACGCCGACCCCGAGACACTGGGCGTCCTGGAATACCTCGTGGACAATCTGGAGTACAGCTCGGTTCTGCTCCTCGCCACCATCCGCACGGACTTCAGCGACGTCCTGGACCTCGCGCAGTCGGCCCGCCGGCGTGGCACGGCCTCGGTCGTGGAGCTGTCGCCACTGACCCGCCCCCAGGTCTGCGAACTGGTGGCGGGTCAGTTGGGCACCACTGCGCAGGACGTGCCCGCGGCGGTGCTGGAGCGGTTGTGGGAGGGCGGCGCAGGCAGCCCCTACCTGGTCGAGGAGTTACTCCAGTCGATGATCGGCGCGGGCACCCTGGTGCAGGGGCCGGACGGCTGGCGGACGGTCGGTGATCCGCGCGGCGACGTCTCCTCCGCTCTCGCCCGGGGAATCCTGCGCCGTATCGACCGGCTGGGTGCGGAGGGCCTGACGCTGCTGTCGGCGGCGGCCGTGCTGGGCAGAAGGTTCCCGCTCACCGTGCTCCAGCGGATGACGGGCATTGACGACCGGGCACTGCTCAGCCATCTGCAGGCCGGCGTCGCGGCTCGCCTGGTGGTCCCGGACGAGCCCGCTCCCGACTGGTATTCCTTTCGTCATTCACCCACCGTGGAAGCCCTGTTCACTCAGCTGACGCCGACTCAGCGGGCGGACCTGGCACGCCAGGGCGCGGAGGCGGTGGAGAAGCTGCACCCGCAACTGCCCGGCGAGTGGTGCGCGCTCGCGGCCGGGCTGCGGTCCGCGGCCGGCGAGGACACCGCGGCCGGCAAGCTGTTCGCGGAGGCGGGGCGGCGGGCTCTGACGTCGGGCGCGCTCGGTTCGGCGGTAACCCTGCTCAGCCGGGCCGAGACGCTGCTTGCGGAGTCCGGCGACCCACAGGACCGGGCGGGTGCGCTGGAGCCGCTCCTGCCCGCGCTGGCCGAATCCGGCGACTTCGACCGGGCCTTCGACCTGGTCGAGCATCTCCACGCCCTGGACAGCGCCGGTCTGGGTGCGTCACGTCTGGCGATCCTGCACACCCGGTTGGCCAAAGTGGCTCACACGGCTGGGCGTTGGAGCGACGGCAACCGGCAGATCGACCGCGCCCGCGAGGTGCTGGGAGCGAGTCCGGATGGTGCGGCGACGGCAGCCGTAGACGTCACCGCTGCCTATCTCGCGCTGGACACACCTGGCACGGACCGCACCCAGCAAGCGGAGAAGCTCGCCCGCTCGGCGGCCGATGCCGCCGAGCGCTACGCGCTGCCTGCGGTCGCCTGCCAGGCATGGGAGCTGCTGGCGACCGTGGCCCGCGAGCGGGACCCGGACGAGTCCCGGGCCATGCTCGAAAAGGCCCTGTCGACGGCCGAACGGCACCAGCTCCCACTGCGGCGGATGTACGCGGCGACCCGTATCGCCGGCAATGACTGGCTGGCGGAAGGCGACACCTCCGGACTGTTGTCCGCCCGTGAGGAGGCGCTGCGGCTGGGCTCGATCAGCATCGTGCACACCGTGGACGGCATTCTCGTCCTGGACGGGGTGATGCGGGGTGTGCGCGAGGCGACGCGGGAAGCCGCCGTCGAGTGCCTCACGATCGTGCGGAGGCTCAAGCTCGCCCCCGCAGTCCGGTACCTCCTGATGTCATTGGCGTCGCTGGAGGCGCACCAGGGCGATCGACGGGCGATGGAGGCGGCCCTCGACTCGTTCGCGGAATGGGAGGGGGCGGGTTCGCAGGAGGAACCACTCACGTTGGGCATGGCACGCGCGTTCTGCGCCCTGTTGGAGGAGGACCGGGACCTCGCACGGGAGGAACTGGGGGCGGTGTCGGAACTGGAGCGGCACAATCCCAGCACCTATTACCTCAGCGGCACGCACGGGGTGGGGCTGCTGCTGGACGTGCTGGCCGGTGACGCGGACCGAACGCGACAGGAGGCGGTCGCCGCCACGGCGGTCGGACGGATGCGGTGGAACCGCCAGTTCGTCACCTTCGCCGATGCCGTCCTGCTCGGCCGGGAAGGGAAGAGCGAAGAGGCGGCCGAGCGCATCGGTGCGGCGCTGCGGGATGCCGCCGCGTACCCGACCGCCCTGCATCTGGGTCTGCGGCTGATCGCCGACGCGGCACACGAGGACGGCTGGGGCGAGCCGGTCGCCTGGCTCAGGCGGGCCGAGCACCACTTCCACGAGCAGGGGGTGCCTGCCGTCACGAATGCCTGCCGGGCCGCTCTGAGACGGCTCGGTGCCCCCGTGCACCAGCACCGAAGCGGCACGGACGGCATCCCCGAGCAGTTGCGGGCCCTCGGCGTCACGGTGCGGGAGTACGAAGCGTTCCGGCTCCTCGCCGACCGGCTGAGCAACAAGGACATCGCCGACCGGCTGTTCATCTCGCCCCGCACGGTCGAGAAACACATCGCCAGCCTGATGAACAAGACGGGTGCCGCGAACCGCGCGGATCTGTGTGCGCAGTCGACCCAACTGCCGGAGTTATGACGGGGGGGGCGGCCGGGGCCCGGTTCACTCCGGGGGTCTCGGCCTGCCCGCCGAGGTGGATCCGCTTGCTGCGAGCACATCGCTCCGCCGCGCCGTGCGGTCTGGCTTGAGCAACGCCTCTGATGGGCGTGACAGTTGAGACCCGACGCCGCGACGGCCGCCGTCTCCCCGCCCGGCGCCGCCACCGTCATCGGCCACAGATCCTACGGGACGGCGCGCTTCCTGCTCCGCCGGCAAGCCGCCATGGAGAAGGCCCGCGTCCAGTACGCCGAGACATACCGCGTCAGGCGCTTCGAGGCGCAGGAAGCGGCATGGCGCCACGCGACCCGACTGGCCGAGTACGTGACCGCTGCCCGCACACGAGTCGGGACCATGCCCTCAGGCCAGCAGAACCGAAGCCGTCACACATGTCCTGTCACGCGCCTGTCACCAACACCGTCGACGCACCTGGACCACCAAATCCAAACCCGCGTGAACAGGCTCGAATTGGACCGGGTGGACGCCAGAAGACGGTTCTGCTCACGTGTGCAGTGTTGGACCGGAAACCGCCGGCTTCCACCTCGCGGAATCCGCTCCGTCACCCGACGTTGGCGACCCGGATCGACGTTCTTGCTGGTCAGACGGCCGTCCTACTTGCACCACCAGCGGACATAGAACCTGCTGTCCCCCGGAAAACGGCAGAATCAGGCGGCTTCCCGGACGCCGGCATCCAGGATCCGGGCGGCTTTGGTGATACTGCCCGACATCAGGTGCGCTCCTCGCACTGCTTGCCGAGCGCGTCCCGGAAGCGAATCGAAGGGCGGGCCGCCGGTGGCGAGCGGCGCCCCACCGCCCGGACCCGGGTCAGCCCGAGACGCTCGCCCGGCCGTTCTCGATGTGCCCCATCAGCCGGCGCCGGAAGGCGTCGTCCCCGTCGACGCTGACGTCCAGGTCGTACCAGCCGTGCGCGTCGGCCGCCGAGTGCACCACGGTGCGGCTGCGCCCCGGCTTGACCTTGACGGTCCTGGTCCAGTCGCGCAGGTCCGCCTCGTCGACGTACCCCAGCGGCCGCACCGTGAAGGTGAGCGTCGTCCGCCCCGTGTTGCGCAGCGTGAGATGCAGATCGCGCTCACGGGCGTCGACCCGCGACGCAACCTCGGCCGGGGCACCGTCCTTCGCGGACCCGGCGAACTCGCGGCGGAAGCCGTTCGGCCCCGTCACCGTGAACCGGTACGCCGCGCCGGTGACGGGCACCGTCCACTGCGTCGTGCCCTTCACGTCCCGGTGCTGCGGAACGGGGAACTCGCCCGCGTACGGATACAGCGCGAAGTGCGCCGACGAACGCCCCGTGTTGCTGAGGACCACCTGCACCGCACCCTTCACCACCTTCGCCTGCGCGTCCGGCTGGTACGGCAGCGCACGGGCCGGGCGCGCGCCCGGCTCCTGCACGGGCATGTGCTGTACGAGGGGCGGCCTCGGCGACCAGCGGCCACTGAACGGCGGAATGGCGCCCGGCTGCTCCGCCTGGGGCCGGCGACGCCCTCGCGAGAAGTCGAAGGCGGAGGTCAGGTCGCCGGTGACGGTGCGCCGCCAGTCGCCGATGTTCGGTTCCTCCACCCCGGTCCAGCGCTCCAGGAAGCGGATCACGGAGGTGTGGTCGAAGACCTCGGAGCAGACGTAGCCGCCGATGGTCCATGGCGACACGACGAGCATCGGCACCCGGATGCCGAGACCGGTGGGCTTGCCCTCCCACTGCTCCTCGGTCACCTCGGGCGGGGCGACCGGCGGCGGCACGTGGTCGAAGAAGCCGTCGTTCTCGTCGTAGTTGATGATGACGGCGGTGTGCCGCCACACGTCGGGGTGCTTGCCCAGCGCGTCCAGGACCTTGTAGACGATCGTCGCGCTGTGGATCGGCGAGGAGACACTCGGGTGCTCCGAGTCGACGGCGGACGGCACCAGATAGGAGACCTCCGGCAGCGTGCCCGCCGCCACGTCCTTGGCGAACTCGTCGGCCAGCGTTCCGGTCTCCACCCGGCGCAACGCCCGCTCGAAGAGGCGGCGTTCGGCCTTGTCCAGGGTTGCGACGCCCTGCTCCAGCAGGCCGAACAGCCGCTCCCGCTCGGCTGCGTCCGCGTCCCGCACGGCGGAGTAGAACGACTCCATGTACGTGTGCCCGCCGGTCTTCGCCAACGCCTTGCGGGCAATGGCCTTGAAGGTGGCGAAGAACTCGATCTGGTTGTCGGTGAAGTTCTCCCACTCGGTGTACGTGCGCCAGCTGCGCCCGGCCTTCTCCAGCCGCTCCGCGTAGGTGCCCCAGTCGTATCCGGGGTGGGTGCCCTCGTCGTACGCGTCGTTGCCGACGGCTCGCTTGCCGTTCGGCTCGTTGCCTGTCTTCCCGCTCCACAGGTGGTTGCGGTTGGGGCTGGTAGAGGAGTGGATGGAGGAGTGGTAGGCGTCGCAGACCGTGAAGGTGTCGGCCAGCTCGTAGTGCAGCGGGATGTCACGGCGGTCGTAGTACGCCATGGTGGCGGCCGTCTTCGCGGATACCCAGCCGTTCATCCACCCACCGGCCCACGCCTTGCCGCCGCCGCTCCAGGAGTGGTCGAGCGCACCGATGTACTGGAGGTCCTTCTTCTGCGTCTCGGCGGCGCCTCGCACCGGGAACGGCAGCACGGAGGTGCCCAGGGGTGCGGGCTGCTCGAAGACCGGCTTGCCCGAGGGCAGCTCGACGGCGTTGCGGTCACCGAAGCCCCGTACGCCCCGGAGCGTCCCGAAGTAGTGGTCGAAGGAACGGTTCTCCTGCATCAGGATCACCACGTGCTTGATGGCTCCGAGCCCGTCACGGCCGCCGGACCCCGCCGAATGTGCCGGCTGCGCGGCTATCGCGGCCTGCAGCGAAGGCGGCAGCAGCGACCCCGCCGCCGCAGCGCCGAGCGCACCGCCGCCGAGCGCGAAGAGCCGTCGCCGTGAAATGTCCGTGGTCAAGTTGAGCCTCCCGAGTTCTGTCGTACAGCCGGGAAGCTAATCAAGCCGGGTGGCGCGGGGAAGGATTTCGTACGGCTACGCGGTGAACCTCCAACAGGTCGTATGGGAAGTCCAACCGCCCAGCACGCACCCCAGCAGACCCGCACCGCACCGCCCGCATCGCTCGCCCCGTCCGCATCGCTCGCCAACGAGCCGGCCGAGCCGGCCGAGCTGGCCAGCCTGCCGAACCAGGGAATCCGTGCTCTCCGCGCGAACGGAGGCGAACCGTACTTGGGCGACATGGCCATGCGGGCGGATGCAGCCCGGCGGCCCTGGTTGTCGGGTGGCGGCGGGCGGTCAGGCCTCAGGGTCGACTTCGGGGTGCGTGAACCGCACGGGCTTGCCCAGCGACCGGGCGTAGGCGATTTCGGCTCGGGTGCTGTCTCCGATGTAGTCGCCGACCACGAGCACCTCATCGGCGAGCCGGATCTTCGCCCGGTGCAGATCGTCGAGTCGAGCCTTCAGCGCCTCGGCCTCGACGGGATCGGACCAGAGTTCGTGCGGCGACTTCATGTCACAGCCCGGTTTGACCACGATCCTTCCGGCTCCGGTCTCCCGCAGATCGGCCTCGTTCATCTCGGTCATGAAGCGGGTGGATCCGCAGATCACGACGATACGCGGAAGGCTCAACTGCTTCTTCGCGTCGGCGAGCCTCTCCTCGGGGGTGAGCAGTCGCGGGTAGGACACCGGTTCCTCCTGGTGGTGTGGTCCAAGGGATGCCTGCGGAGACGAGAAGGAGGGTGTCCAGGATCGTTTTTTGACGAATCGACGTGGCCACCCTCGCGACGGCACTCTATGCGACGACCGACGACATGCTGAAGGAGCGTCCCGACCTGGCGGCGTGGCTCCCGCCGGTCGGCATTGCGCCCCGCCTGAGCGATGCCGAAATGGTCACCCTCGCCGCGATGCAGGCCGTAATCGGCTGCACCTCCGAGGCCGATTGGCTCCGCCCTGCCCGTGGTCACCTGCGCCACCACCTCGAACGGCACCGAGGCGCACACGCAGAGGTGTCGTGGCCCGCGCCGACGACCAGCGCCTACGCGCCGTCGTCGACGGGCCGAACGTTGCCTGCCGCGGCAACAGATCTCTTCCGGTCGGCTGTCATCGGTTGCCCGAGGGCTCACACGGCCCAGGTCACTCCGGCCCCGCCCTCTCCTCGGGCGGTGTGTTCCGTGGGGCGGGCCGGGACACGAGTGCGGGCAGGGAGCGGGCCGCCGGCGCGCCGATCAGCTCGGGGTGCACGAAGAACCCCTTCTCCTCCTCGGGCTTGACCGCGTCGGTGGTCAGCGGGTTGGCCCTGGCCCAGTCGTCGCAGCGGACTCCGGTGATCTGCCAGCAGACCTCAAGGCCTGCCCCGCCCCCCGCGATCGCGAAGGTGTGGTCGGCGAGGGGGCGGCTGACGTGGAGACCGGGGGCGGGGGCGCCGACGGCGGTGAGCTGATAGCGGAAGGACTCGTTCAACGACTCGAACCAATCCGGCAGTTCGACCGTCGCACTGCCGTCCTCGTCGAGGACGGCAGTGCCGTCGTAGACGTTCTTCAGCTCGGAGGAAACGACCGCGGCGTGGACCAGATAGCGGTCCTCGGGCTGGATCGGGTGGTCGATCCTCACGCGGTTCGCGCCTTCGTAGAGCGTTCCGGTGATCACGACGTCGCCGTCCAGATAGGCGGCTCTCGACGCCCCCTTCGCGTACAGACCGGTGGCTCCATCCGCTTCGACTCCGTAGCCCTGGGCGCTGGTGCCGTGGACGCCCGAACCGAAGGTGCAGGTGCCCTCGACGCCGGGATTCGTGCCGCCGCCCTTGCCGAACACCCCGGCGTTTCCCGTACTGCTCCCGGACAGGCCGGGTCCGGCACCTCCGGTGCCCTGCACTCCGGGGTTCGCGCCGCCGCCCTTGCCGGACACTCCCACGCCCTGCGTACTCGTGCCCGAGACACCGGTGCCCTGTGTGCTCGACGCGGAGACACCCGCGCCACTCGTGCTCTCGGCGAGGACTCCCGCACCGCTGGTGCTGACGCCCTTGAGGCCGGCCCCGCCGCTGCCGGTGCCGACGACTCCGGCGCTGGATCCGCCTCCGGTACCGGTGACGCCGACGCCTCCAGCACTGGCGCCGGACACGCCCGGACCCGAGGCGCCGGTTCCCTCCACTCCGGCGTTCGCACCGCCGCCCTTCCCGGTGACGCCCACCCCCTGCGTGCTGCTGCCGGAGACTCCGGAGCCCTGCGTGCTCGTACCGAGCACACCCGCGCCGGACGAGCCGACACCCTCGACGCCGGCGGAGGCCCCTCCGCCCGTTCCGTGGAGGCCCGGACCGCCGGTGCTGGTGCCCGAGACTCCCGGGCCGCCGACTGCGCGGCCCGAGACGCCCGCGCCCTTGCCCTTGCCCTCACCGGTGACACCGTCGCCCTTTGTGCTGGCGCCCGAGACTCCGGGACCTTCCGTGCTCGTGCCGGACACTCCCGGTCCGGCCGGGGACTTCCCGTCCACTCCCGGGGAGGTGCTGCCCGCCTGGCCTACGACTCCGGAGCCTTCCGCACTCGTTCCGGACAGCCCGGGACCTGCGGTGGCCGTGCCGACGACGCCCGCGCCCCTGCTGCCGCCCGTGCCCGTGACGCCGTCGCCCTGGGCGCTGGATCCGTCGACCCCTGGGCCGGTGACGCCGGCACCGATGACTCCCGGGCCGGAACCGGTGCCCTCGCCCGAGATGCCGGGGCCGCCGGCACTCGTGCCCGACACACCGGGGCCGGCGGCCGAGGACCCGCGCAACCCGGGGCCGGGGCCGGTGGCCGTTCCGGACACACCCGCGCCCTGGACGCTGTTGCCTTCCACTCCAGGACCCTCGATGCCGATGCCGAGGACGCCGGGGCTCTTGAGAGCTCCCTCGCCCGTGACCCCGACCCCTTGCGTGCTCTCGCCCTTCACGCCCGGGCCTTGACCACCGGTGCCGAGCACCCCGGGGCCGATTCCCTTGCCCAGGCCCGAGACCCCGATCCCGCCGACGCTGATCCCGGCAACGCCCGTGCCCCCCTGGACGTGCTGGGACCGGCCCACGACTCCTACGCCGCCGTCCTGTTTGTTGTCGCCGAACACACCGCCGACCGGTTCCTCGGCCGTGCCCGTGTTCCCGCTGCTGCCGATGACGCCGCTCCCCCTGGAGCTGTCCCCCCACACACCGAACACCTGCGGCTCTGTGTACCCACTGGATTCGTCCTGCCCTGTGATCGGTCCCGCGGCTGACATGGTCGTCTCCTCTCGGTGCGCCGAAGGGCGCTCCGGACGGTCACTGGTAGGCCAGTCGGACGCAGAAGACCTTCACCGCCTTGTTCGCTTCCGCGCCGTCGACGTCGACCTTCAGGTAGTAGCGGCGCGACTCGTTCGAGATCTTCACGTCGCCGTCCAGTGGGACGGGAGTGCCCAGATTCGTGGACTCGACGAGGACGTTGGTGCCGCCTCCGGTGTTCCTGATGTCACGGCCGATGAGACTCACCTTCAGCGTGCCGGTGCCGGACAGATTGGTCCCGGTCACCAACAGCGACCGTACGAAGGCACCGTCCGGGAGTACGACGTTCATGAAGCCGTGCGCCTCGGTCTTGCTGTCCTGCTTCTCGACCATGTCGATGGCCTGCGACCAGGCAACCCGCTCGGCTCCGGCGTCGGTGTAACGCACCAGGGCCGGGGTGAGTGTGAGAAATCTCGTCGGTGCGCCCAGCGCGTCGATGATCTTGTTGATCTGGTTCTGCGCCAGCCCGGCGAACTCGGCCTCCAGCAGGTGGAAGCGCTGGTTGAGTCCGTCCTCGCCGCCCGCCTGGACGCGGTCCCGGTTGTCGATCCAGTCCTTGTGGCTGAACTGAGGTCGGTAGAGGTCAATCATGACGGTCGTCCTTGCGTAGGTGGATGAAGGGCGATGAGAAGGGATCCGCGACGTGATACGTCGGGAAGGTGTGGAGGCGGGGCCGTTCCGTCTCCTCGGGGTCCAGACCGGCCAGGCTCCTCAGCCGGTCGGTGCGGCACTCCACGCCGAGAGGGTGGAACCAGTTGAGGACGTTGAGGATCAGGTCGTACTGCTCCTTCGTGACGGCGGCGCCGGGCTTCGACTCCAGCGAGGGTTTCAGCCGGACCTCGCACTGGTAGGGCCGCAGCCCCTCACCGGGGAGGTACGTGGTCCGGATGCTGACCCGTCCGGGCACGCGGCCGACGACCTCGCACACCGGGGCGCCGGGCGTCGCCGGTTCGGCGGCGCCGTTGCCGTCCGGAGTGGACGACCACGCAAGTACCTCACCCATGCCGGTGCCCAGCGGAAGCTCGGCGTCGAGCCGCGGCGGAGCGGGCGGACGTTCACCGAGCGGTGCGGGATCGGCAAGGAGCACGGTGCCGCCGTGGCGCGGAGCCATGACGAGGCAGGGCGGGTACGGGGCACCGGAGGGACTCGCGGCGAGGGCGGTCCCGCCTCGTCCCGGGCTGAACACCTGCGGCAGGCGAGCGTCGGTGGCGACGTCGACGAGGTGCACCCGGCCGGCCGCCGATGGTGTGCCCTCCGTCGCCGTGTACAGCAGCTTCCCGTCGCCACCGAGGCTCAGCGCCACCGGCTCGGCACCCGCGGGGAATCCGTCGATGAGTGCTGTCGGATTCTCGTCCGGCGGGTGGTAGACCCGGATGCCACCGCCGCCGTCCGAACCTGCTCCGGGGCAGATCACGTACAGCTTGTTCCCGTCAGGTGTGACGGCGGCGGAGTGGGCCTTCGGGTCGCCGGTGTCGACGGTCTCGCGCAGGGTCAGCGTCGCGCGTTCCACGCGGCACCACCGGCCGTTGTCGAGAACGGCGAACAGGAAGGGACTGCCGGCGGCAACCACGAGGGACTTGGGTACGGCAGGCAGTTGCAGCGGGGTCGCCTGCTCGCCGGTCGCCAGGGCGAAGGCGCGCAGTGTCCTGTCGCCGCAGCCGGCGTAGAGCCGGTCGGTGTCCGTCGCCAGGGATACGGGGCCGGGGCAGGTGAGCTCCGAGGGGGTGGCCGGCTCCAGGTTCGCGGGAGTCAGGACCGAGATGCGTCGGAGCCGTTCGTGCGCCACGAAGAGGCGTCCGCCGCCGAAGGCGAGAGCACCGGGGAAGGGTGCGACCCTGCGTGAGGTGCCCGGACGAATCCGCGGGGCGGGGCGCTGCGATTCGGCCTGGAGGGCGAAGGAGGTGACCCGGTGCGTGCCCGGCTCGGCGAGGAAGAGACGTGAGCCGTCGCCGGCGAAGCAGGCCGCGGTGGGTTCGGCGGCGGGGGCCGTCTCGAAAAGGGCGGACTCCTGGGTGTCGACCTCGCTCGGGCCGGTCACCGTGAGCTGCTCGCCGGGGGCGACGGCGACGCGGACGGTCTCCGGTCCGCCCGGCTCGTCGGGTCCGTCGATCCGGATGAGGTCGAAGCGTGCCGCGAAGGCCCGTGCCGCGAGGGCCGACGCGGTCAGCGTGGGGTGGCGGAGCCGCAGGGCCCGGCCCTGGGCGTGGAGGGCGGTGTCGGGGTCGGGGCCGGGGGCGGCGGGGCCGTCCGGGGGCGGTTCGCCCTCGGCCTCCGGGACATACGACTTGAGCACCATGAGGTCACCGGTCAGGTCCGAGAGCCGGTCGAGCAGCCGGTCGAGGGCGTCGGCGGTGACGCGTTGCATCATCCGGTTGCCGGGCTCGGTGCCGTAGTCGACGCGGCGCGGGGGCTGGGTCAGGTCATCGGTGCGCACGTGCAGCATGTGCGGGTCGAAGTCGGTGGTGGGCGGACCCGCCGCGGCCACCTCTGCGGGGTCGCGGCGACCGGTGCCGCTGATGCTCTGTCCGGCCGTGAGTGCGCTGTCGGAGAGGCCGATCCGGATCAGGCGGGTGCCGCTGCCGACGTGGCCGTGGCGTACGACCTCGACCCGGACCGAGACGTCGCCGGCGCCGAGGGCGTGCAGGGTACCGGGCTCGCGGGGCAGGAAGACGGCGTCACCGGCACCCGAGCGGAGGACGGACCAGCGGATCTCGGCATCGGTGAGGTGGGAGAGGTCGGGCTCGATGCCGAGGACGAGTGCGCCGCCCTCCGTGACATCGGGCAGGTCGGAGGGCGTGTCCGCGGGGCCCGTGGTGATGCTGAGGACATCGCCGCGCGGCTGGGCGGCGTAGATGTGGCCCTCCCTGGTGTGGTGGACCCAGCCGAATCCGGCCGCATGGGCGAGCGCGCCGAGTTGTGTGGGGCCGATGTCCGGCTCGTGGGTGAGGAGGACGGCCCGCCCGACGCCGTGCAGGCCGGTGGCGGTGGCGTCGTACGCCTTGAGGACGTGAAGTGAGCCGGTGGCCGGGACATCCGGTCCCGTGGGCCGGTCCAGTGCGGCGAGGCGGCGACGTAGTGCGTCCAGGGCACGTACGACGACGAGTTGCATCCGGCGGCTGTCCTCGCCGTCCGCGAAGGTCAGTCCGGGATCGTCCGGATGGCTGATGAGCCAGGCCGGGTCGAAGTCGGGTTCGTCCCGTGCGGCGGTGCCGACGGCGGACTCCTCCGGCGTGCCGAACTCGCCCTCGGCGGTGACGGACTGGCTCACCAGGAGTTCCGTCGGGAGCACGCGCAGGGAGTGACCTCCCGTGGCCACGGCTCCGGTTGGCTCGCGCACCTCGAAGGGCTCGGGGTCCTCCGGGGCCACGGCGATCGCTTCGGCCGCCGCGTTCACCGCGGTCCGGAATCCGTCAGTGGTGGGCAGCAGCCAGCGGTGGAAGATACGGAGCCGGCGGCGGTACTGCTCATCGGCTTCGCCGGTGACCGGGCCGAAGGTCGAACGGGCCGCGTCGGAGATCCGGACCTCTTCGATCAGGCCCGCGTACTGCGCGGTGGACTCTCCGTCGTCCAGAGCCTCCGTGCCCCGGCCGATCACGAGGTCGGCGGTGCTGGTCAGTGTGCCGAGGGCTGTTCCGGTGGCGCGGTGGGCCACCTCGTGTCCGTCGAGGTACAGCAGGACGGTGGCGGTCGGTCCCTCGCGGTCGAGCGCGCCTGCGATGTGGTGGAAGGCTCCGTCGCCGAGGTCGCGGTCGGCGAACAGGGCGACCTCGGTGCTGCCGTCGGAGACGGAGAAGCGGAGGTTGTGGTCGATGCCGCGGAAGGTGCCCACGGTCAGGGACCAGCCCTTGTCCTCGGGGGTGTTGAGCTTCCTGCGTTTGGAGATGACTGCTCCGGTCGTCGCGGTGGTGGCCCGGTCGGGTCGCACGACCGCTTCGACGGTGAAGGGGGCGGTGGCGGGGAGGTCGAAGACCGGAGCGTCGTCGACGCTGATGAGGCCCTTGCCCGGCCCGAAGCCGAATGCGTGCGAGAAGCGTCCCGTCCGGCCGCTGTGGGCGCCGGTGTTGTGCCCCTGCCGGGTGGGTGTGCCGGGTGCGGCGGCGTCGACGACGGTGGTCACCTCGGCTTCGGGGTCCGGGGGTTCGTCCTCGTCGGGCGGCGGGACGTCGTCGAGGTGGAAGAGCGCGGTCGTGTCGTCGTCCACCGCATGCGGCCGGGGCGGAAAGCGGGGTGCACCGAGGTCGAGGCCCAGCAGGTCCAGGCTGACGCCGTGGGCGGTGTCGGTGTTCCGCTGGGCCGTCACGTCCCGGAGGTGATCGGCGATGGTCTCGTGTTCCGCGCCGATGACCCAGAGCAGTTTGGCCATGTTCCCGAGCAGTGCGGTGACTTCCCAGCTGACGGTCCCGAAGGTACGGGCGGGGGCGACGGGGGCGAGTTCGACGAGCTGCAGCCGGTCGGTGATGTCGGCCGCGGAGCCGGAGATCGGGACCGTCACGGCGCGTCCGGCCGGGTGACCCGCCGGGATCGGCACGTCCACGCGCTCCGGGGCCGCTCCCACCTCCCGGGTGAAGGAGACCCGGACCGTGAGGGGTTCGGTGACGTCCTGCCGGGGGGCGAGCAGGTAGCGGGGCGAGGCGGGCGGCTTGCCGTAGAAGCGTTCGTAGGCCGCGAAGCCGTACTCGCCGACGACGATCGTCCCGTCGTCCCGCGCGGTTTCGAGCGGAACGGTCATACGCTCCATCCCCCGGTCGTACGTGGCCGGGAGGGCGTCCCGCATGACGGCCAGTGCGCCGCCCGGCAGCGGGTCACGGAAGCGGGGAAGGCCGCAGGGATTCGGCGTGCTCATGTGACCACGACCTGGAGGTCGGCCATGGAGGTGTCCACGGAGAAGCGGGCGATCTCGTCGGGGGCGAGGTCCAGGTTCTCGCCCACGGACAGTTCGTGGGAACCGCCGTAGGTGCCTCCGCCGTAATAGGTCTGCCCGAAGGCGGGGGCGAAGCGCCGCAGACGCAGGCTCTGCACGTCCACCACTCCCGCGGCGGTGCGGGCGCCGAGGACGATGTCGGAGTGGAGCACGCCGTGTCCGAGCCGGAGCCGGTTGACGGAGGCTCGTACGGCGTCGAGGATCTCGCCCTTGACGGCTTCCTCGTCGTGGCCCGCCTCGACGACCAGCGTGGCGCGTATCCCGACGTCGACCTGGTTGGCCGCGAGGATGTCGGGGAACACCGATATCGGCCGCCACTGCCGTACGACGTCGAGGACTTCGTCGTACACGCCGGGGACGAGCGCCTCGCCGCTGTTCCAGGGCCAGCCGGGCTCGGCGGCGACGACGAGGTCGAAGAAGTAGGGGGAGCCGGTCTGGCGCTCCCTGGAGAAGGCGCGGCTGCCGAAGCGGAAGGTTCCGAAGGAGCGCCGGGTGGCCTCCACCCCGCCGAGGGGGTCGAAGATCGCCGCGTCACGCACGCCGTTCACGTCGAGCACCTGGGCGAGCAGCGCTTCCTGGGTCCACACGGTGCGGGGGACGCCGAGCAGACGGGCACGGTAGACGGCGTCGGACTCGCCGAGGTTCCCGTCGTGGAAGGTCTGCTGCACGACGGGCTTCACCTCGGCGGTGCCCAGGTTGAGGTTGTGCCGGGCCCACTCGGGGTCGAGTCGCAGCTCGCGGCCGGCGGGAATGTTTCCCGCTGCGCCGCGCGCGACGGCCTCGACCTCGACCGGGGCGGACGGCTGCTCCGTGGAGAGGACGACTGCCCGTGTGCTCCGGAAGGCCAGGATGCGCTCGTCGGGCGCGGGCACGGTCACGACGAGCGTGCCCTGCGGGAAGACGTAGCGGCGGTCGGCCTCCGGCTGGGCGATCGTCAGGCCGACCGGCCCGCGGGCGCGCAGTTCGCGGCGGGGCAGTCCGAGGTCGCAGCCGAGCAGGTCCAGGCTGGGGCCCGCGGCGGTGGTGATGAAGGTGCCGTAGTACTGGGATTCCAGGGCCCGCCACAGCTCGTGGCTGGAGTAGGCAGCGGCGTCCAGGACCTTGCGCAGGGCGCTGCCGGACGTGAGGTCGACATCGTCGCCGAACATGGCTCGGGCGCGGGTCTGCTGATCGGCGATGATCCGGTCGATGCCCTTGACGACGAACCCGTCCTCGGCGACGCCGAACCGTTCCTCGGAGGTCATGGGGTTCCCCTTGCTCGGAGGGTGAGAGTGGTGTTCGCGACGGTGTCGACGACTGCGTAGACCGCGTAGATCCGTGCCGCGTGCGCGGCGGCCACCTCCCGGCGATGGGTCTCCTCGTCGAGTCCGGGCCGCAGCTCCAGATAGCGCGGGTCGTCGTCGAAGAACACCTCGCGCACGTCGGTGACCCGGAAGTCGGAGCTGAGGCAGCGGACGAGTTCCATCGTGAGGAACTCCTTGCGCGTGGGCAGGTCCTGGGCGTAGGCGCCGATTGCCAGGCGGTCGAAGCCGAACCGGGTGTTGAGCCGGTCGCTGCCCGCCTGGGTGGCGACGCCCAGCTCCAGTGCCTGGTTCAGGGCGTCGGCACCGACGACGAGGGCGAGGTCGTGGGAGCGTCCGTCGAGGACGAGATCCCCGTCGTCGAGGGCAAGGCTCCGGCCGAGGCTCGGTGCGCCTTCCCGGGGGACCTCGCCCGACAGGTACGGGCGGATGCCGGCGGCCGGCTCCCCGACTGCGGCCGAGGGGTCGAAGGCGGTCGCGGGCGTCGCGGTGGGCGGCGAAGCGCCGGCCCTGAGCGAGTCTCCGGCCTGCCCGCCGGGCCGGTCCGCGGCCTCGGCGCCGCCGGCAGGAGGGCCCTCGCGCCGCTCCAGCGGTTCGTTCCCGGTCATAACAGGGCCTCCAGCACGCTCTGGCCGGTCGTCTCCACCGTCCACAGCCCGGGTCCCTGCCCGCTCGCGGTGACTCCGGAGGCCGTGGCCAGCAGGACCGGGGTGCCGCCGACGGTCAGCTTCTTCGACCAACCGTCGGGGGTCGCCGGGGTGATGACGCAGGGCTGGGGGCCGGCCGGAGTGGTCGCGGTGCAGGGCGTGATCATGCCCGGTACGGGGGTGGCCGCCGAGCCGAACACGAGGCCGCCCTCCTTCCCGGCGAGGATGACGCCTCTGCCCTGGACGGTGACCCGGGGGTCGCCTGCGGCGAACGTGAGCCTGCCCTGGTGGGTGCACTGGATGATCGCGCCTTCGACCAGTACGAGGGGCATCAGCTGATCGCCACCTTTCCCTTGCCGATCGTGAGGGTCGCTCCCCCGGACTTGAGCACCACGTCCTGGCTTCCGCCGTCGACGGTGACGTTGCCGTCGGCGTCGATCTTGACGGTGGTCCCCGACTTGTGGGTGAGCAGGAAGACTTCGGCGTCCCCCTCGGTGGGCCGTTCGCCGACGGGTGAGCAGGCTTTCTCGCCGATCGCGATCTTCAGCCCGATCGCCTCCACGACCCGGCGGCCGTCCGCGGCGGTCAGGTCGTTGACGCCCTTGCCGGTGGGCTTGGGCGAGTTGCCGCTGGTGAGCTCGGTGGGCAGGCAGAGCCACCAGTCGCCCTCCTTGGACTTCGGGCGGTCCGCCTTGGGGTCGTTGGCCCACAGGAATCCCGTCACCACGGTGTCGTCGGGGTCGTCCTTGACCTGGTTGAGGAGTGCGCGCATGCCGCTGTACACCGGGACCGACAGACCGACGTTGTGCCAGGCGAAGGGTGACGCGACAGGCTTGTCGTGCCGTTCCCCGTTCTCCCCGGTGACCGCCACGTCCACGCTGGGCGACGCCATGGCCTCGTTGGGCCGCTGGCCGACGAGTACGCTCGCCACCCGCTGGGCCGGATCGGCCTTGTCGACGTGGCCGACGTCGACGGACGGGTTGACGGCGGCGCGCTCCTGGGCCTTGCCTGCGATCAGGTCGGCGATGGAGTGGGCGCTCGCCTTGCGGGCGAGCTCACTGCGCCGGTGGTTGCCGCCCTCCATGCTGAACTCCACGGCGCGGCCGGTACAGGTGTATCCGGTCCGCGGCGAGAACGTGTGGGTCAACTGCAGGACGCGGAAGCCCCGGAGCGGCTTCTCGTAGCCCTCCACTCCCGCTGCCACCATCTGCCCGGCCCGCAGAGAGGGGACGCCCAGCACCGTGAAATCGAAGACCCCGACCTTCTCCGGGTCGGCCGGGTCGGTGGTGAGAGTCTGTTTGCCGACCGCTTCCAGCTGTGCGGGTTTGAACTCTGCCAGCCGGGCGGCGGTCATCGTCCTGTGCGCGACGAGGCATTCCTCGCTGAGCATCATCGCCGCGAGCACCGCGTCCTTGGGAATGTCGGGGAACCTGCTCTTCTCGGGCGGATGGCTGAGGGTCTTCCCGCACTGGACCGCCCCGTCCTGGACGAGGATTTCGTACCCCCATTCGTCGGCCATTGTTCTGAGCAGTGCGAAGGCGTTCTTCCCGGTCCTGTTGATCTCGCGGAGATAGGCGCAGGGTTCCTCCGGACCCACCGTCTTGACCCCGGCGAGCCCGGCGATGTGCTCCGCCGCGTCAAAGGGCGTCGTCCCGGCCTTCGAGAAGGCGGCCCTGGCCGGACTGCTGCCCGGGTCGGTGTGGTTGAGCAGCCGGTACGCGGCCTCCTCGAACCCGGTGAGGCGCATGGCGAGCGGAGGGAACCGGGTCGTCGACTTGATCGCGTCGACCCTGCCCGACAGAACCACTTCCCGCGCGGAGGGGTCGTCCAGGTATCCGAGGTGGATGTCGACGTCGACTCCGGCCTCGGGGCCGGTCTTCTCCACGAGAGCGGCCGTCAGCGCCTTGTGAAGGTCGATCGGCAGGTCCGCGAAGGTGATGTCGAACGTTCCCGGTTCACCGATCTCGTACTTGACGGTGATCTCGGCGTCGGCCAGCACCGACCCGCTGCGGGCGTCGTTCGAGATCTTCTGCCGCAGGATCGGGAAGTCGAGCAGGTACCAGAGGATCACGCCCATCGCTGTGCCACCCCGATCACGATCCGGGAGCCGTAGTGGCCGCTTCCGTTGAGGTTGCCGCGGGCCACCACCGCCTCTACGAGCTTGACTGCCAGCGGTCCCGCCGCGTGGACGAGATCCGGCTCGGGAACGAGCTTGCGCAGGAAGAGGACGCGCGGGCCGTCGGCGCCGGGGCCACTCACCCTGAGCACCAGGTGGCCTGGGGGCACGGGCTGCAGTTCGGGTCTGATCGGCTGGGGCGACCGGCTCCACTCGGCGAGGTCGTACAGCGTCTCGGGCGGATCGTCCTCACCCCCGTCGAAGTTGGCGTACAGGGCGAAGTCGTAGGCGATGTCGCCCACCGGGCACCGGAATGCCTGTGGAAGCCCCGCGTCGGGCTCGACCGGAAGCCGGTGGAAGAGGAGTTCGGCGGTCATAGTCCGCCTCCCAGCTGGCGGGCCGGGGAGATCATCTCGCTGACGCTGGGGATCGCGACGGAGCCGGCGGCGAGCGCGATGTCCATGGCTTCCCCGAGCATCGCGGTCAGGCTGGAACGAGGTACCTGTTCGAGACTGATGGTGACGTCGAGGGCGTCGCGCTTCTGGTTGGACTGGGTGAAGCGCAGGCTCGTGATCTGCATGTCGAGGCTGACGGTCATCCCGCAGACGACCGGCAGCCCGGCCACCTTCATCAAGGGTGCCGTGGAGCCCGCCAGCGCACGCGAGGTGAGCGCCATCGCCTCCAGCCCCTTCTTGGACAGCAGACGGGTCCTGCCGACGAGTACGGCTTCCACACTGATCGATCTGGTCGTCGGCGCGACGAGCTGGGCGAGGCGGCTGCCTGCGATCCTGGCCACCTGATACCCCTCGCTCAGGGACAGACTGGTGACCGTGAACAGCGGCACCGCGCCGATCAGGACGGGAACGTTCACACCGGCGGGCATGGTCCACGCCTGCTTTCCCTGGTCATTTCTCCCGGCCTCCTTGCTTGTTCGCCCGCTTCTTCTTCCGTGCCGGCTTCTGCGGGTCCTCGACGACGTCGTGCAGCGGTTCGCCCAGCACGTCTTCGGAACCCACATCGACGCGCGTGCGGGGTTCGGGCTCCACGCGAATGCGCGGCTCGGGCTCCACGCGGATGCGCGGTTCGGGCTCCACGCGGATGCGTGGCTCGGGCTCCACGCGGATGCGTGGCTCGGGCTCCACGCGGATGCGTGGCTCGGGCTCCACGCGGATGCGGGCGGCGTCTGCGGACGGCTCTGCGGGCTGAGCCTCGGTCGCCACCCTCGTGTGCGCTTCCGCTTCGGGGAGGGGCTCGGTCTCGGACGTGGTCGCGGACTCGGGCCTGACCTCCGGCTTGGCCTCGGGCTTGGCCTCGGACTTGACCTCCGGCGGTGCGGCCTCGGTCTTGAGCTTCGCCTTGCGCTTGGGTGGGGCCTCGGATCCGGCCTTGGCGTCGGGCTCGGGCTTCGCCTTGGGCCTGGTCTCGGACGCGGGCTTCACATCGGCCTTGGGCCTCGCCTCGGACGCAGGCTTCACATCGGCCTTGGACTTCGCATCGGCCTTGGGCGACACATCGGACGCGGGCCTCGCCTCGGACGCGGACTTCACCTCGGACGCGGACTTCGCCTCGGATACGGGCTTGGCCTCGGCTACCGGCTTGGCCTCGGGCTTCACCTCGGGCTTGGCCTTCGCCTTCGCCGGGGGCTGAGGGTTCGGGACCGGCCCGGGGCCCGTCGTCCTCGGGCTTGCCTTCCGGGGCGCCCGTGGCGCCCTCTTCCTACGCGGTGGGGCCTTCACCTTCTCGAGCAGCTCGAGCTGCTCCGCGTCGGTCAGCCACTCCAGGTTGTGCTTGTACCCGTCGAACCACTGGGCGAAGTTCTCGCTTCCCGCACCCGTGGCGGGGGGAGGGTGCCACCCGTGGATGAGGTCCTCCTTGATCCTGGACATCTCGTGGACCACACCGTCCGCACCACTCTGCTTCCTGGCCTCGACCAGTCGCCTCGTCATCTCCTTGTAGTAGTTGTCCGTGTGCAGAACCTGATGACGTGTCCCGGCCTGAGCGATGATCTTCGGGTCCGTGGAAGTCTTGGGCAGGTAGATACCGTTCAGCGGGTCGTCGTCCGGATTCACACCCGCCCATTCGAGGATGTCCCTCACCGGCTCGGCACGGCGGTCCGACGCCGGCGCGAGGTGGTGCGCGTCCTCCCCGTACGCCTTGTGCTGGCCGATGCCCTCCATGGACGCCGTCAGCTCGTGCGACGGCGACCCGGCCTCCCCGGTCTTCGACTTGAGCTTGTCGCGGGTACCCAGCTGCTCCGCCGGGGCCTCACCGGGCTCGTGGTGCAGGGCCTTGGCCTCACGGCTCGCCTTCGCCTCCGCCTCCGCGAAGATGTCGGCGACGTGGCCCTCGGTCGTGCCCTGGGCCCTGAGCGCATCCTCGAACTTCTCCAGGTGCTCCATGGCCTTCGCCGGGTCGGTCTCGGACATCCGCGCGATCTGCTGCAGCGCGTTCCCCATCGCCTTCGGGTTCTTGACCTTGTTCTTCGGGAACCGCTTGCGCAATTCCTTGATCCGCTGCAGTACCGGGGCCCGTTCGGCGACCGTCGCCCTGACAGGGGGTGCCTTGAGCGGCCGGTCCACCCTCCGCCAGGCACCCTTCTTCCCCTGGCGCAGCTTGTCGAGGAGTTCGCTGAACTCCACCGCCTTGCCGTCGGCGACGTCCTTCGCACGGATCTTCTCAAGTCTCGCGATCATGGCGTCGAAGACCTCCGCCCCTCCGGCGGAGCGGGCGTGCATCTGACCCACGACCGTGATCCCGTACTGGTGGACGGCGTCCATGCGCCGGCTGTCCCCGGCCAGCATCGCCAGCAGGTCGGCCTTCACCTCGGCCTGGGCCCCGATGCGGCCGAAGCCGATCTGTTCCAGCATCTTGGTGAACCGAGCACCCTCGCCCTCCTGGAGCGCGTCTGCCACTCGGCCGACCTCGGCTATCGCGAAGCCGTCCTTCCCGGTCAGCCGGCCGAAGGCGTACGCCAGTTCCGGCGTGAGGCCCCCCGACTTGGCGCCGAACACGCGCAGGACCTCGGCCTTCCCTCTGATGTCGGTGAGGACGGGGCCGAGCCGTGGATGCTCCATCAGCGCTGTCAGATGGCTGCCCTTGGGCACCTCGACCTCTTGCAGGACCGCGCCGAGGCGGGCGCCGTCCTCCTCGGGCAGCATGATCAGCAACTCCGCGACCGCGTGCTCGTCCTTGAGCCCGTTCAGTACGGCGCTGCCCGCGTGCAGCGCCTCGGCCAGCCGGGTGAAGCGCGCGGCGATCCTCTCGCCTTCGAAGACCTTGAGCATCTTGAGAAAGCGCAGGACGGCGACGATCTTCTCGATCTTGACGAGTGCCTCGACTGCGGCCTGGATCTCCGTGATCCAGGTGAGCGCCTCGATGATCACGGCCCATTTGATCCTCGTGGCCACGCGTGGGCCGACCCCGAAGAGAGCGGCACCGCGCAGACCCTCGACGAGCGTGGCACCGACCTTCGTGAGCAGAACCTGCAGTTGCCTGGTCGACTCGGCGTGACCGTAACTGGCCAGGTAGCAGGTGACCGTGAGCTTGTGGAGCTCCCAGAGCCCGGAGAGAATCTTCTCGGGCTGGGTCAGCATGATCTTGAAGGAGTCGAGCGTACCCAGGACGAATCCCATCGCCGCCCTGATGGCCTCCTCGAACTCGATCATCATCTTGAGGTCGACGACAGCGGTCTGCTCCTGCTCGACGTTCCGGCTCAGCCCGGTGTCGTGGTGCATCGACAGATTGAGTGACTCGGCCACGAGTCCGATGAACTCCCGCACGGTCAGGGACTTGTGGTCCCCGAACTTCTTGCCGACCTCCGTGAGCAGCTCCCAGAGCTCGCCTCCCATGTCGGCGAAGAGCTGCTCGTACAGGCCGGCCCGGATCAAGCGGTCCCGGACCGCCTGCAATTGGGCCAGGCCGTCCAGCGATTTCATGATCTCGATGATCGCGTGCCGCTGTTCCTCGAACGTCCACGCCTTGACCAGGATCTCCAGGTACTTCTCTCTCGTCCTCTCGTCCACCAGGGCGAAGGCCTTCGCGTTCATCTCGCCCAGCTGGGCGGCGGCCTTCTCCAGGCTTTCGTCGTTCCCGGCGAGGCCGGCGTCCACCAGGCGGTCGAGCTCCTGAAAGGTGAGGAACTTCAGTTCCTCGGCCGAAAGCCAGTGTTCCTGCGGGGACTTGCTGATCCGGATCCAGCGTTTGCCCTCGTCCGCGCTCCCCCACACCCAGCCGCGTTCCTTGGTCCACAGCAGATTCACTCCGTACCGGTGACCGTCGAGCGTGGTGACGACGGGCAGGACGTGGAAGCCCGTGAAAGTGCTTATCCTCTGGCCCTCGAGCTCCCAGCTCGCCACCTCTTTGCCGATGATCTCGTCGGTGACGGTGGGTGCGGTGGCGACGGCCCAGTAGAAGCTGCCCGACGTTCCGAGCGGCCCCTCCAGGACGGCGAAGGAGCGGGCGCCGAAGAGGTGGTCGCCCAGTTGGACCGCATGGATCAGGCTGCGCGAGCGTACGTGGCGGGTCGCCTCGCCCAGCATCACGAGCTGGGTGGCGCCGATGACCATCACGGCGCGTCCGTCGACCGGGCTGGGCCCCTGGATGACGTCGCTCTGCGGATCCGTCACCACCGTCACGTCGGGGTCCTGTTCGGAGTCCGCCTCGGTAGCCCCGCCGGACCCGCCGGCCTCGCCGGACGCGGGTACGGATGCCGTCGTCGCGTCTGTGCCGATCGTGGCGGTAGGGGCGGTGGGCGCGGCCGCCTCGGGGAGGGGCGGCGGCTGCGACGCGGTGTCGGTGGTGGGGGCACCGGTCTCGCTGTCGCCCGGGTCCGTGTCCGGGTCCGTGCCCGTGTCCGTGGTGGCGGCCGTCTCGGAGGTCTCTTGTGTGCCGGCCGCCGGCGAGCCGATGTGTGCGGCGGTCTCCTCCGTACCGTCCCCTCGTTTCTCGCCGGGACCGGCCGCGCCGGTCCCCTCTCCGGCACCGCCCCTTGCCTCCTTCTCGTCCCCCTCGTGCCCTCCCGGCCCTTCTCCCCCGCCGTCGTCCGTGCCGTCCACGGCCATGGCGAAGGTGAGGTGGCCGGAACTGCCCGGATTGGGCTCCACCGGTGTTCCGGCCTCCGCCCCGTCGCCGGACGGCGGCGCCCCCGGCTGTGGGCCGGTGATCCCCGCGCCCTCGTCGTCCTTGTCGATCGCATCGGCTACCGCGCGGAGCAGCAGTGCTTCCAACAGCCCTTCGTAGGTGGGACGTTCGGCGTACCCGGTGAAAGCGACCGACGTCGGCAGATGTAGTCGCCGGAATGCCACGCCGCGTACCGCCGGCTGCGCGGCGGTGCCGGGTGTGGCTTCGACCGGTGTGTTCACGGCGCCGCCCACGAGCGGTCCGGCTCCTCGGCCGGGATGATCTCGGTGTATCCCGCCGCCGCGATCCTGGCCCGCGCGAAACGCAGGCGTGCGATCAGGGCCTCCTCGACGACCTCGCCCAGTCGCTGCAGAGCGGCGGGCGAAGGACTCCCCGTGACCCTTACGGTGATGGGGAAGTGACAGGTGATCGTGGGCATGTGAACACTCCTGTCGCGGTCTCGGCCGACGGCCTCGTACATGGCCCGGCCGACGGCCGCGAACTCAGCTGAGGGCCTCGTGCAAGGCCTCGTAGATTCCCGACACGAGGTCCTGGCGGGTCTCCTCGGCGATGTCTCCCACCAGGACCACCTCGATCGGGAAGTGGAAGTGGAGGTCGGCCCCCGGACCGGAGACCACGACGGGCTCCGGCCCGGCGACCTCGGGCAGCGTGCCCTCGGGCTCGGCTTCCTGCTGTGACATGGGGTCCTCCGCACTCCGGTCAGGCGCTGGTCGGGGTGACTTCCAGGCAGACGCAGTTGAAGGTGGTGGTGGGCACGCCGTCGATGAGGATCGTGCTCGCCGCGGACGTGATGTAGCAGTCGTTGAACACGATCTGCTGGAACGTCCAGTCGCTGCCGGAAGCCTCCTGGAGCCCGATGTTGAAGCTCTTGTGCTCCAGAGCCATCTGGGTGAGCTTGGCGACCGCCGGGCCGATCGCCTTCACCGCCATGGAGAAGGTGAACGCCTTGGGCTGGACGACGTGGGCGACGTTGTCGGCCTCCAATGAGTGCAGAGGCTGCACCGGACTGTTGAACGTGGGATTGAAGGAGTCGATGGGGGTGACCACAGTGGTGTCGAGCATCACCGTCAACCGGGTGTCCCACTTGACCTCGGGCATCTCATCGCTCCTTAACCTTTGAGAACCAGCTTGACTGCGATCTGGTGGATCACGCCCGCATAGACGACCGAGACCTCCATGTCGACGCTCCTGCCGCTCCGCCCGTCGCCGATCTGTTCGAGCTCGTCGGCGCTCAAGGTGGCGCGCTCGCGTTCCAGGAGCACGAGCAGCGGGATGTGGACGGTGTAGTCCTCGATCACGCCGCGGGTGACGAGCGGTGAGAGCACGCTCTGGACGAGCGTCACGACCGTACGCAGGCCCGGGCGGTCGATCCGGAGGTCGCCGACGGCCTCGATCAGCGCGGCCTTGATGCGGAAGCCGATGTCGTCGAGCGTCCGCACGATGTCGATGTACTTCTTGTTGCCGCTCGGGCTGGCGGTGAGTCCCTCACCCAGGTACAGGCTGTGGCCCGGGAGCATCACCGGACTCGTCACCCAGTTGATCGAGTTGTCGTAGTAGGTCTGGATCTCGGTGGCCGTGAAGAGGTCGGGCATCTCGATGGAGAGGGACTTGAGCAGGAGGGAGATGTGGGGTTCGTGGCCCGCGATCACGCCGGCCACCGCCGCGGCCACATCGTCCTTCTCCGACTTGTGGGCGACCAGCACCATCCGGTTGTCGTGGATCGCTCCCTTGTTCAGGGCGACCTGCTTGTCCTGCGTCAGCGTCCGGTCCAGCATGGCGACCCCGATGCGCTCCTTGCCGTCTCCGCCGGTGTTGGAGACCTCGATGACGTGCTTCGCCAGGAGTTCGACCGGGTGCTTGGTGCTCGGCTGCTCGTTCAGCGGTGTGTTGGCGAGCATCACGATCTGCGCCGGAACGTCCTCCGCCGCCGTGAGGGCGGTGGACCAGACCGGATTGTTGAAGGCCACCTCGATGCCCCAGACCTTGGTCGGGGGCGGGGTCTGCCGGAAGGCCAGGGAGATGGCGGCGGCGAGTTCGCTGAGGTCCAGCCCGACCACCGGGTCGTCCGCCGCGTGGGCGCTCTTGAGGTCTTCGTCGAGAGTCAGGGTGAACTTGCCGGCCGCGTCGGCCACCGCCTTGATCGTACGAACCTCGGCCTCCCCCTCCTTCCCGATCGCGACCTCTGTACCGACAGGGAACTTGGCCGCGGAGGTGACGGTGCCGGTGGGGGGTTCGACCTTGTCCGCCAGCTTCGTCGCCCCCTGCGGGTACGCCTTCACGGCCTCGCTCGGGTACGTGAACGACTGGGCGCCCGAACCCGCGCTCCCGAGGGCTCCCTTGCCGATGACGAGGATGTCCCCGAAGGCTCTGGTGGCGGGCGTGAAGAGATCACTGCTCGCTTTGACAGTGACGTAGTTGAACGGCATCGACTGCTCCTCACCGTGTGCGCGCCCGGTCTTCGAGGACGAGGCGCGGCCGGTTCCCGCCGGACTTCAGGGCGCCGTCTCGAAGGCGGCGACGAATCCCTGGGTCGCCAGCAGATCGCCGACCAGTTGCTCGGTCGTCTGTGACGGTTCGTCAGTCGTGGTGGCGGGGAAGACCGCCAGCCACGCACTGGAGGCGAGCATGGTGCCTCCGTCGTGGACCTCGGGCTGTGGGCTCGCCGCATCGACCGCCCGCTTGGCCTGACTGAGCCGGCGCAGCGCGTCGGCGAGGTCGAGGCGGTCGAAGAAGAGCGTCGACACCCGCAAGGGCAGCCTGCGGGCCGGCGCTGCAGGATCGAAAGAGGGTGGATCCGCGTACTGGAGCCGGTAGGGCCGCTCGAACCCGTCCCGCCGTGCCCCGGCACCGTCCGCTGCCGCCCATGCCTCCGCGTCCACGGAGGTCAGGAGGCTGCCGGCCGGTGCCGCCTTCACCGCGACCACGGTCTCCAACGACATGTCGATCCAGTGCACCGGGGGTGTCGCCGGGATCTCGACGGTGGCCCGGGCCTGTTCGGTCGTGGGGACCGACTTGTCCCACGACCCGTGGACGGCGATCGAGGCGTGGACGGCGGTCTGGAACTCCCTGTGGACGACATCGACGGACTCCACCGACCTGATGTCGAGGAAGGACGGATCGTAGGCGGAGACCAACAGCGACCGCACCCGCTCGTGCTCCGGGTCGGTGGCCGGAAGCAGCAACGCCCTCACGTTCTCCGGTTGCAGGTACCGGAGCATCAGACCGTCCGTGAAGGGGATCGTCGCTGACATCTTGTCATCACCATTTCCCAGCGTACCCCCCGGAGAGGGCCGGGTCATTTCGGGCGCGGAAGTCTCCGACTCCTCACGATTCAGCCAGTGTTGAACTGGGGGAGGCAGTAGGCGCAGCCGTTGAAGCCGCGGACCAGAGCCTCCTCTATGCGTGCGTACGGCTTCTTGTTCGCCGGGCTGAGCTGTTCCCAGAAGGGACAGGTGTCGATGTGCACCTCGCCGCTCTTCGGGTTGCCGAAGAACCACTCGTGCAGGTCCTTGACGGCGGTGATCTCGATCGTGATGCGTCCGGCCACCTCGTGGTCCTGGAGCTGGGTGGCGATGAAGTCGTAGTTCTTGAGGTGCACGGCCTCGTGGGCGAAGTCGATGGTGAGCTCGGCCGACACGTCGTCGTTGGCGTCGAGCCGGAAGCCGTCGACGTCCGCGGTATTGCCACCCGACATCTGCAGCGTGGAGCGCACCTGCCCGGTCTCCGTCACCTCGACGTTGCTGAGGGTGGACGGCTCGACGATGCGGCTCAGGGTCCGGATGGTGATCCGGGTGTCCGGCGGCATGGCCGTGGCGTCCAGTTCCCACGCGCCGTCCGTCGCCGTCGGCGCCCCCCTGAGCGCGATGGTCATGGTGGTCTGGCCGCCGAGGACGGACTTCTGCGGGTACACGTTCCGCTGGCCCACGTTGTTGTCGAAGCGTACGAGGCGGTCGTGCGGCACCGGCTTGCCCGATGTCGCGACGACGGCGGGGTCGTCCGCACCGTGCACGACCGCGATCAGGCATTCGTGATCGGGGATGGTCGGTGTCCAGGGGAAGGGTCCGACGCGCACCGATCCGCCGGGTGGGATCGGTGCGTGGATCGTCTCCGTACTGATGACCTTGAAATGGTCGGGCCACGTCATGCCGGTGCCCGGGTCGCACCGGCGTGTCTCGACCGTGAACCTGTCCGGCTGGGCCTCGGCCGTCCCGCGGTTGTGCACGCGCACGTACAGGTAGTTCGGCCGGTTCATGATGGGTTCCTGGTGCCCTGCCTCAGGGTCGTCGCCGGGGCCGACCGCGTTGCGGACCCAGATGTCGGGGGACGTCCAGAACGGGTCCGTGTCGCTGCCGCTCGGCACGAGACCGGTGTCCCCCGGCCTGTCCGCGATGAAGACGTCGACGTCGGGCTTGGCGAAGAGTCCCTGGCGGACGAACGCGTCACTCATCACGTTGCGGTACACACCGCCGTTGACCGTGACGTCCGAGGCGATGAGCGTCTCGGCCAGGTGGACAGCGTTCTTCTTGCTCTGTGTGGTGTCCGCCCCCAGGCGCGGCACCATCGCCAGCATGGTCTTGATCATCTTGTCGGCGGCCTTCTGACGCACGACATCGTCCTTCGATTTTCCCCCCATGCCCAGGTAGCACTGCCACAGGGCCGAAGCCAGCATGGAAGCACGCAGGTCGGGGGTGTAGTCGCCGAAATCCGCGTCGTCGAAGCGCTGCGTCAGGTCGAGCCGACGGCCCTGGCTCCACTCGTCCTGCAGGTTGTTGTCGAAGGGGAACGTCTCGGTCCGGCGGTTGCCCGCGGGGTTGAACCGGTCCCGGTAGATGCCCGCCATGGCGTCGCAGATGCTGTGCTCGTACTCCAAGGGACCGGTCGCGCCGGTCCGGAGCCACTGCACGACCCCGTGCGTGTACTCGTGCACGATGATGCCGAGGTCGGCGGCCCCGGGCACGAACTTCATGTCGAAGCGCATCCGCGGGGGTGTCGTCGTGCCGATCCACTCGCTCCTGTCGGTGCTCTCGGCTCCCTGCGGGTCGACCTCGACCTGGACCATGCGGGCGTTGAGCGCCGCGTTGCCCAGGCTGCGGAGATAGCGGGCGAAGGAGTCGGTCCAGTAGTAGGCGTTGGCACTGAGGAACGCCTTGTCCTTGGGGTGGGTGTCGAACACGAAGGTGGGCGAGTCCGATGCGGGCTGGGGGAAGTCCGGGGCATCCCAGTCGCTGCAGCGGCACCACTCCCCCTCCAGGTGGAACATTCCGTCGCCGTCGGCCGGGCCGATCTCCGTCTGGACCTCGTGGGCGAACGGCTTCAGCTTTTCGTCGTCCGACAGGGAGCTGAGCGAGCCGTCGTCGGACTCCGTCACGGGGTCGGGCAGGTAGACCTTGAGCGTCGCCGTCACGTACTTCCCCGCGCCCTCGATCCAGAGCAGTTCCCCGCCGACGGCGTCGACGACGACCCGGAAGTGCTCGAAGGGCCCGCTGGTCTCGACGATGAGGTCGTGGACCAGGTGCAGTCTGCCGTCCGGTCGCCTCCTCCCCTCTCTCAGGAGCGCGACCGAGGCGGAGGGGCTGCCGGCCTCCGGCAGCGGGGGCCTTGCGGTGTCCCGCAGGTAGACCAGGTTGTCGCGGACGACGGCAGCGGCTTCGTACCCTTCACGGAACGGCGCGAGCGCGCTCGTCCCGACGACGTCGAGGTCCTGGGCCTCGCTCACGTCCGGGGCGTCGGAGACGTCGAGTTCCGTGGCGTTGTCGACCTGAACGACAGCTGCCTGCCCGGTGTCGGCCACCATCTGGAGCGTGGCTCCCAGGATGGGAACGTCCTGGTGGAACTGCTGATAGCGGACGTTCAGCGTCGCCGTGTCCTGGTCGTGGGCGACTTCACGGAGGTCCGCGCCCTCCGTCCCGAGTTCCTTCGCACGCTCTCGTACGAAGGTGTTGACGGCCCTACGGGCGGTTGGCGCACGGAAGAGGGTCGCGCCCGGATCGAAGTACCTGCGCAGGACGCCGTCGGCGCCTCTGTCCTCACCCACCCCGGGTACCAGCCTCAGGGGCAGGCCGGGCTGTGGGCCCGGGTCGTTCCTGTGCCTGCGTTCCTCGTTCCGGCCCATGACGTGCTCCTCTGCGCACATGGATCGACACCTCCTGGCAGCCCGCCCCTCGGTGATCGGCGCCGTCGCACAGACATGGCAGTCCGCCGGCCGCGGCGCCGCGGACGACTGTGGCGCAGCCGATTACGCCGAAGAGCGTGGCCTCGGTCTCCGTCTCGGCCAGGCCGGCGCTGTGGAAGCGCATGCGACATGTGACGAGAGCCGTGCCCCGCTGACCGCGCAGGGCCGGCCTTGACGAGGACGTGGGGCACACAGCCCGGTCCGTCGAGCGGCAGTCCCGACGGAGGTCCTGTCCTGATGCTCCGTCATCACCTGGATGAACGTGCCGTCGATCCGGGAGAGCGAGGAGGTGCGGGCAAACTCCGCCGCACATCTCCTGTCGAGAACCGCCGTGCACGTTTCGAAGGCGGTGAAGTCCTGCCTGCCGCTCATGGCTCCTGCTCCCATCGCCTGCGGCCGCGTACCCCTCATCAGCTTAAACCCGTGCACGCCGGTAGACCACGCAGCCAGATTGGTTGAATGCTTCCTTGTCCGGCAGCCGTCCCTGTCTGCCGGACAAGACCGCGGACGGGTCCCGAGCCGGCGGTCAGCGGAGTGCGGGCCGCTGGACCCGGGGCCGGCAGTACGACAGCCACCGCGTCGTCGGCGACCGCCCGCCCGAGCTCGGCTGAGGTGACGTCAGGCCTGCGAGGGGGCGTCAGGTGCCGCCGACAGCCGGGCGGGCACCGGCTCGATTCACGGAGCCGCAGCACGGAGTGAGCCGCGGCACGGCAAGGAGCACCGTCCGGCCGGAGGACCAGGACCGGCGCTCCGAGCAGGACGTCGCCCGACGCCTGCTCGATCCGGCCGCGAAGCCGCCCTACGACCCGGCCACCGAAGCGGACCGAAACGCGCCCCTCAACACGGGCCACCACGGCGCGAGTCCGGAGTGGAACACCCTCTACGGCACCGCCTACTGGCAGGAGTTGGCCGACACAGCGCAAGGCACTGACACGCCGGCCCTTCGACGGCGGCGGGGACCGGGCATCCGGCTCCGTCAGTCCCCCACGAGCGCCAGCTGATCACCGATGGATTCGGCAGCTCGGCGGACGGCCGCCAATACCTCCGGGAGCCGGCGGTCGGGGACCCGGTGCTCCAGCGCCGCGACGCTCACCGCTGCGACGGCACTCCCGGAGGATCCGCGGACCGTGACGGCGATACCGAGAATGTCCGTGTCCAGTTCGCCCCGGCTGATGGCGTATCCGTCACGACGGATCTCGGCGAGCCGCTCCATGAGAGCGTCGACATCCGTGATCGTCCGCGCGGTGAACCGCTGGAGCCGCTGAGGCGCCAGCAGTTCCCGGCACTCCTGCTCGGGCAGCCACGCGAGCAGCGCCAGGGCGGACGCGCCTGCGTTGGGCGGCAGCACGCTGCCGCGTTCGTAGGAGATCCGCACCGGGTGGTCCGCCTCGCATCGCTCCACGCAGATGGCAGCCGCTCCGGCGCGGCGCGTCAGCAGCACCGTCTCACCGACCTCGGCGCACAGATCCCGCATGACTGGCAAGGCGATCTCCGACAAGCCGTACCCTCGCCGAGCCAGGCGCGCCAGCTCCAGGACGCGCAGGCCCAGCCGGAAACCGCCGCCCGGGTCCTCTTCGAGGAAACCGCTGCCGACCAGGCTCTGGAGGTAGCGGTACGCGGTCGAGCGCGCCGTCCCCAGAGCGGTGGCCACTTCCTGCCCCGAGATGGTCAACTTGGCCTCGGAGAACAGACCGAGGATGTCCAGCGCGCGATCCGCGGTCGAGTTGCGTTCGCGGTACTGGCCTACTGGAACAGCTTCTACCGACTTACGTCCTGCCATGCAGGACATCATACCCGGCGAACCGCCCCGCCCCCTTCGACTCGGCAGAATTGCCTGGAGCCCGCCGGGCCCGGACGACAGCCGGGCCCCACCTCGGCGCTCCCGCGCCCGGGCACTCCCACGCTCCACCGAGATGGCGCCCCGCACGTGAACTCCCGCCAGGAGAGGAAGCATCGGAGGCGGGAGGGTGCTCGCCGGCCCTCGACTACTGCACCGGCTGGTAGGCGGCCCCGCCGTCGAGGAGCAGACGCTCGGCCTCCGCGCGGATCTCCTCGGCCGAGCGGCCGAAGTCGATGGTCTTCCGGAAGGGCTGCCGCACGTCCCGCTCGATGCGCAGATAGACCTCGTTGCGGTTTCCCTCGGGGTCGAAGAAGTAGATACCGAAGGCGTTGCCGTGGGTCACCTCCTGCTGGACCACGACCCCTTCCTCCTCGAAGCGCCGGTGGAAGTCACGCAGATTCTCCAACGACTCCACGCGCCAGGAGATCTGGTGCTGCTGCTTGTCACCGATGGGTGAGGTGCGCCCGGCCTGGAGCACGAACTCATGGTGCTCCTCGTCCGGCCGCGCACTGAGGAACACGATCCCCAGGTCCCCGTCCTCATCGGTCACCGTCAATCCCATGACGCGGGCGTAGAAGTCCCGCATCTTCGGCAGGTCGTAGACCCACAGCCCGGTGTGGCCGAGCCCGGTGATGGCCATGGCGCCACCTTTCACTCTGTCTTGTTTAACAGGACGTCTATCCTGCAATACGAGACGAGACTACGATCACCTCGGACATCAGTCAACGAAGGAAGAGAAGATCCGCTATGCGACTTGCGACTCTGCACACGGACAACGGAACGCGGGCGGCCCGGCGCGACGGTGACGCCTACACCCTGCTTCCGCACACCGACGTGGGCTCCCTGCTGAGTTCGGGCGACGACTGGGCCCGGCGGGCCGCCAACCGGGGAAGCGAGCGCATCGGCGCGGCCGAGGCCTCGTTCGCGCCCGTGGTGCCCCACCCGAACAAGATCATCTGCCTGGGGCTGAACTACGCCACGCACATCAAGGAGATGGGCCGGGACACGCCCAGGTACCCGACGCTGTTCGCCAAGTACGACGGTTCACTCATCGGGGCCCACGACCCGGTCACCCTGCCGCTGGTCAGCGACACCGTGGACTGGGAGGCGGAACTGGCCTTCGTGATCGGCCGGCCCGCCCGTCACGTCCCGAAGGCCGCGGCCCTCGACTTCGTCGCCGGTTACACGGTCTGCAATGACGTGACCGTACGCGAGTACCAGCGCCGCACCCGGGAGTTCCTGGCCGGGAAGACCTTCGAGGCGACCACTCCCCTGGGTCCCGAGCTGGTGACGGCGGACGAGTTCGGCGGCGAGGAGCCGGACCTGGAGATCCGCTGCGAGGTCGACGGCGAGGTCATGCAGACCTCGCGCACGTCGGACCTGCTGTTCGGCATCGCCGACATCGTCTCGTACGTCAGCGACATCGTCACCCTGCTACCGGGCGACGTGATCTGCACCGGAACGCCGGGGGGCGTCGGCGACGGACGTGACCCCCAGGTCTACCTCCGCGAGGGCCAGCTCCTCCGGACCGTCATCGAGGGCCTCGGCGAGACACGCAATCGCTGCGTACGAGAGGCGAAGGTCCAGGGCTGAGCAGTCGCGCGGGGTCGAGGGCGGCGCCCCCGGCCCCGGCCTCCGCGGCAGTCATCCCGACGAGTGACCGGTGGCCTCGTCAGCCATTCGCTCGAACTCGGCGAGGAGTGTCTCCAGGGCCGGCAGGGCAGCCGCGAGGCGGTCCATCTCCTGGGGCGGAACCGCCGCCAGGGCCGCGTCCACGACCCGGACACGCTCTTCCCTGAAACGCTGCAGAACAGCCTGTCCGTGCACGGTGGGTGCGAGCAGCACCGACCGCCGGTCGAACTCCGACGGCCGACGCTCGATCAGTCCGTCGTCGACCAGGTCGCGAACGAGGTTGCTCACCGTGGACCGCGCCAGCCGGAGTTCGTCCGCCACGGCGGCCGGCGCCATGGGTCCGGCCGCCACGAGTGTGCGCAGGATGGACACCTGGGATTCCAGCACGGGCATGCTCGCGTGCGCGGGAGTCGCCCGCACCATGAGCTTCCACAGCGCCGACACCAGATGCGAGAGTTCGGCAGCCGCCTCGGACCGTCGTACATCCGTGGACGCCACGGGCCGAAGCTCGCCTGTCACCTGAGTCTCCTTCCCCATGGACCGAGTCTAGCGTCCGCCCTGCCGCGCCTGGCGCGGGAGGGATGTGGCGTCGCGCCGGGGAACGGGCCGGGCGACGCGGCCCACACCGAGCGCGCCCCGGCCGCGGCCACGGGGTTCCGGGCACTGCTCGTTGCGCAAGTCAGGACACCTCGCCGCACGGCATGCAGCACAGACATACTTAGGTTGCGCAACAAAACCATGTGCAAGGGGCGGCGGCGATGAGAAGGTGGCGTGCCGAGCAGACAGGCCTTCTCGCACCCGTCTCCCCGCGTCCGGATCACTCTCCGCCAGGAGGAAGAACATGACTTCCGACACGAAATCCAAGAAGCTCGCCCACAGCCTCCACCACGCCAATATCCCGGTCACCGACTTCGACCGGACCACCGAGTGGTACGCGAAGGTGTTCGGGCTGGAACCGGTCAGCATCAAGAAGTTCGTCGAGAACCCCACAACGCTTCTGATGAGCAACGGCAACTTCCACGTGCACTTCGAGCTCTACCCGGATGTCGTGATTCCACGTTCGACGTTCGAGCACCGCCGCGGCGCCAACCTGTTCCACTTCTGTATCGAGGTGACGGACTGGAACGAGTTCATGGCACACCTCGACGAACTCGGCATCGAGCGGTACGACATGAAGGTCCGCCCGCAGGACAACTCCAAGTCGTGTGACCTGCTGGACCCGGACGGCCACCAGGTCGAGGTCGCCTGGCACGGCAATCGCTCCTGGTGAACCAAGGGCATGTGGTCCGGGACCGCTCCGGTCCCGGCGGCCGGCCGCCCTCGTCACGCATCTGATCGGGTGCTCCGGCACGGCGTCCGCCGCGGTCCGCCCGCACCACCGTTCGCGTCACGGCCCGTCGGGCTCGCCACGTCCCACAGCATGCCCATCGGCTCTCTGCGACGTCGCCGCCCGGCCGCCCCGACGATTTTCCCCTCCCGCATGCCCGAAAGTCCGGCGTGCGCGGCCACGCGTGAACCGAGGATCTCATGTTGCATTCCCTGCGGGCTCTTTCTGTCCGCAACTATCGCCTTTACGCGGCCGGCGCGCTCGTCTCCAATCTCGGCACGTGGATGCAACGGATCGGGCAGGACTGGGTCGTCCTCCAGCTCACCGGCAACAGCGGCGTGGCTGTCGGTGTGACCACCGGACTCCAGTTCCTTCCGGCACTGCTCTTCTCACCGATGGCCGGTGTGATCGCCGATCGCTTCCCCAAGCGCCGGCTCCTGCAGTGCACGCAGCTCATGATGGGCATACCGTCGCTCCTCCTCGGAATCCTGGCGGTCACCGGCGCCGCACAGCCGTGGCAGGTCTACGTGATCGCCTTCGTCTTCGGCCTCGGGTCCGCGCTCGACGCACCCGCGCGGCAGTCCTTCGTGCCGGAGATGGTCGATGAGGACCTGCTGACCAACGCCGTCGCGGTGAACTCGGTGTCGTTCAACGGAGCCCGCATGGTCGGCCCCGCCCTGGCGGGCGGAATGATCTCGCTCCTCGGCGGCGGCTCGGAGGCCGCCGGCTGGACGATCCTCATCAACGCGGTCACCTACGCGCCTGTCATCGTGGCACTGCAGTTGCTCGATCCGGCGAAGCTGAAACCCCCTCGCCGGCCCCGTGTGCGGGAACGCCACCAGGTTCTGGCCGGCATCCGCTACGTGCGCGATCGCCCGGACCTCACCCTGATCTTCTTCGTCACGATGTTCTCGGCCACCTTCGGCATCAACTTCCAGCTCACATCGGCGCTGATGGCGACGCAGGTCTTCCACCGCAGTGCCGACGGGTTCGGTGCCATCGGATCCATGCTGGCGATCGGTACGTTCGCCGGAGCCGTGTGGGCGACGCGACGGACAACGGTCACCGCCAAGGTGGTCGTGGCGGCCTCGCTCTGTTTCGGCATCGCGCTCGCCGTAGGTGGCTTCGCCCCGTCATACGTGGTGTTCCTCGCGTGGGCACCGGTCATCGGCCTGTGCACGATGACGATGGTCACGAGTACCCAGATGACGGTCCAACTGTTCACACCCCCGGAGTTCCGCGGCCGCGTGACCTCCCTGTACGTGCTGCTCTCGCAGGGCGGAGCCGCACTCGGCGCCCCGGTGATCGGCTGGATCGGACAGTACCTCGGTGCCCGCTGGACCTTGCTCGTCGGCGGCATCGTCGTCGTGACGGCCTCCCTCGTCGGCTCTGCCGTGCACCGCCGGCTCACGGCTGCGGCCGTGCCCGGGGCCGGCGAGGTCTCCCGGCCGGACGACGGGCCCACGCCCGGGAACCAGGCGCCGGGCGCCGACAGGAGGGGCGCTGTATGACCGCGCGGGGGTGACGGGTGCCCCGGCACGCGAACAGGGCCGGTCGGGCTGCTGCCGACCGGCCCTCCCTTGATGCCTCAGCGCGCGAAGAGCTCCTCCACGCCGAGCCGCCTCGGTGTGATGCCCTGCTGCGCGGCGTAGTCCAGGAACTCCTCCAGCGTCGGCCTGCTGGACTCCACGCCGTACGGCCAGACGTCGGCACCCAGGAATTTCATGGTGCGGTTCGCGTTCGACGTCGTCCACGGCAGCGGGTACATCGACACCGAGACCTGCGTGGCACGGGCGACGGCCCGGTCCTTCGCCTCGGTGAAGACCCGGACCAGGGCGTCGGCGACCTGTGGCCGCTGCCGCAGGAACTCCCGCCGCACGGCGAGCGCGTGCATGATCGGGTAGATCCCGGTCGCCTCGACGTAGGACATCTCCTCGAAGGTCCACTTCGCGAACAGCCGCTTCACCGGGCTGTTCCTGCCCTTGAAGGACGCCGGGGGCCGTGAGCTGATGACGGCGTCGAGCCGGCCGTCGGCGAGCATCGCATCCAGCGTCGGGCCGGGCACCGGTGTGATGTCGAACGCCCCGCGTTGCGGTGTACGGGCAGTGGCGCCGGGTGTGTTGAGTCCACCCTGGAACCAGCGGATGTCCTCCAGCCTGATCCCGTACCGCGATGCGAGCAGGCCACGTACGAAGATGCCGCTGGTCTGCGACCAGTTGGTGATGCCGATCCGCTTGCCGGCCAGCTCTGCCGGGTCCTCCGGGAATCCGGCGCCGACCCAGATCGCACCGTGCCGGAACGCACGTGCAAGGAACACCGGCAGCAAAACCAGGGAGTCGTCCCCGGCGCCGATCCGTTCCGTCACCTGCGCCAATGACACCTCGGCTGCGTCCCATTCGCCGTCGGCGAAGCGTCTGAACACCTCGCCGGCCCTGTCCGGGACCGTGCAACGGAGTGTGACGTCGGGTGAGGTGACCCGCCCGTTCCACAGGTCCCGGGTGTGGTCGTAGTCGGCGAACCCGACTCGTACAACAGGTATGTCCGTCATCTCTTCCGCTCCTTGCTCGAGTTCCCGGGCGTGTTCACCCCTGCCGGGCCGGCGTGTCGAGGCGCTCGACCCGGTGGGTGCCCGAACGGACGCAGCTGCCGGTCGCTATTCCGAGTGGCTCGGCGCGTCGGCAGCTGCGTCCCGGATCGGGGACAGTCGGTGCAGTGGAACGTCCAAAAGGGCTCCGCGCTCAGTCCGCATCCACGATCGGGAAGTGGCAGGCGGCGAACTGACGTGGCCGGACCTCCCGCATCCCGGGACTTTCGCTTCGGCAGATCTCCCGGGCCTGCGGACAGCGGGTGTTGAACCGACAGCCGCTCGGCGGTGCCAGGGGCGAGGGGACGTCTCCCTCAAGTGCCGGTCCCTCGAAAGGGTTCTCCGGATCCGTGGTCGGCACCGAGTCCAGGAGTGCGCGCGTGTAGGGATGCGCCGGACTGTCGTACACCTCCGCCGAGTCACCGAACTCGCAGACCGCTCCCAGGTACATGACCATCACGACATCGCTCACCGACCGCACCACGCCCAGGTCGTGGGCGATGAAGACGACCGTGAGGTCGTAGTCCGCCTTGAGGTCCTCGATCAGGTTGAGGATCTGGGCCTGCACCGAGACGTCGAGTGCGGAGACCGGCTCGTCGCAGAGGAGCAGCTTGGGCCCCACCGCCAGGGCTCGCGCGATGGCGACGCGCTGGGCCTGTCCGCCGGAGAGCTGACGAGGCAGTACGTCGGCGAACCGCTCGTCCCCCAGCCCCACGCGCTCGAGGGTGGAGGACGCCACCTCCGCCTGTTCCCTGGCGGACTTCCCCGCGACCGCGAGCCCCTCGGCCACGATGTTCCTCACCGAGCGCCTGGGGTTGAGCGAGGCGACCGGATCCTGGAAGATCATCTGCATGTCACGGCGCAGTTCGCGCATGCGCTTCTCCGGAGCCTGATCGACGCGCTCGCCGTCGAAAGTGATCCGTCCTGCCGCGCCGTGGTCGAGCCGGAGGATCGCACGTCCGGTCGACGACTTCCCGCAGCCCGACTCGCCGACGATCCCGAGGGTTTCACCCGGCATGACGTCGAAGCTCACTCCGGCCACGGCCTGCACCGTGCCGGCCGCCGTGGTGTACTCCACCACGAGGTCCTCCACCGTGAGAAGAGCACTCTCTCCTCGAAGGTGCGCGTTCCCGCTACCGGGCAACGGACTCTCCTTCCGTCGAAGCAACGGTCGTCGTCCCGACCGGGTGAACGCACCAGACCTGACGCCCCTCGTCCACCTGGCCGATGCCGAGGAGGTCACCCGCCGAGCACGCGCCGGACGCGGCGTGGCAACGAGGCGCGAACCGGCACCCCGGTGGCGGCCGGGTCGGATCGGGCAGCGCACCGCTGATCAGATTGAACCGGGCATGACGCTCGTGGCCGAGCGTGGGTGTGGCTTTCAGCAGCGCCTCGGTGTAGCGATGCCGCGGCGCCTCGAACACGTCGGAGGTCGATCCGAGCTCGGCCATGCGCCCGGCGTACATCACGCCGACCCGGTCGGTCTGTCCCGCCACGACCGCGAGGTCATGGCTGATGAGCATCATCGACATCCCGTACGTGCGCTGAACCCGGCGCAACAGATCGAGGATCTGCCGCTGGATCGTCACGTCGAGAGCGGTGGTCGGCTCGTCCGCGATGAGCAGGTCCGGCTCGCAGGAGAGCGCCACCGCGATCATGACGCGCTGCCGCATACCGCCGGACATCTCGTGCGGGTAGTTGCGCAGCCGGCGCTCGGGGTCGGAGATGCCGACCTCCTTGAGCAGTTGAAGCGCGCGGCCATGGGCCTCGCTCCTGCTCACTCCCAGGTGTTCCCGCATGCCTTCGGTGAGCTGGCGCTCCACGCGGACCACCGGGTTGAGGGAGCGTCCGGGGTCCTGGAAGACCATGGCGATCTCCTTGCCCCACACGCTCCTGCTCTCCTTCCGGGAGAGGGAGAGCAGGTCACGTCCCTTGAACACGGCCTCACCGGAGACACCGGTCAGCCGTGTCGACAAGCCCATGATCGAGCGCGCCATGACCGATTTCCCGGAACCGGACTCCCCCACGACCCCGAACGACTCTCCCTGGCCAATGTCGAACGAGACCCCGTCGACCGCCCGGACGATTCCACGCGGTGACCTGATGTGCGTACGCAGGTTGCGTACGGTCAGAAGTGGCTCACTACTCATGCTGCTGGGGGCCTTCCCGGACGTGGCCGCATCGGTTCCGGGCGCTGCCGGGTCCTGTGTCGCCATCAGTCCCGCACCGTCCTGTCCAGGCGGCCGCGCAGATGGTCGCCCACCTGGTTGAGGGCGAACACGGTGAAGAAGATGCACAGGGACGGGACGAACACGATGTGCGGGGAGTCGGACAGCGCCGACTGCCCCGAGCTGATCATTCCGCCCCACGACGGCCGCGGTGACGGGATGCCCAGACCGAGGAAGCTGAGTGACCCCTCGGCGACGATCATGGACGCCATCACGACGGGCAGGTACGCCGCCAACGGCGGGATGACGTTCGGCAGGATCTCCTTGAACAGGAGACGTCTGTGGCCGGCTCCCATGTTGCGCGCGGCCCGTACGAACTCGCGCGTCGACCAGGACAGGGTGTTCGCCCTGGCGAGCCGGATGAAGGTCGGAATGCCGACGATGCCCAGGCCGAGGGCGACCGTCTTGATGTCCGGTGTCACGACGGAGGCGATCGCCAGCAGGAAGATGAGCGGAGGGAAGGCGAGCATGACGTCCGTCAGCAGGGCGATGCCCGTGTCAAGGCGCCGACGGAAGTATCCGGCGGTCAGCCCGACGAAGGAACCTACGACGAACCCGAACACTCCCGCGCACGCCGAGACGACGAGGGAGACCTGTGCGCCGGAGATGACGCGGGACAGCTCGGACCTGCCGAGGTCATCGGTGCCGAGAAGCAGCGCGAAGGAGTCGAAGCCGGGGCCGAGCCTCGGCAGTCCGGCCGGTGTCGCGTAGGAAGGCAGCGGCAGGAGCGGAGCGATCACCGCCAGCCCGACCGCGGTGAGGAGCCAGCCGTAGGAGATCCATACCAGGAACTTCCGTTGACTCCTTCCGGCCGGGACCTCGGGGCCCGCCTCTACGACGACGCCGACGAGTTCACTCGCGGATTTCTCGTACCCCGGACCGGAGGTGGCTTGTGCTTGCGTCATGCCGCCATCACCTTCCGCACGCGCGGGTCGAGCAGCCCGTAGCTGGAGTCGACCAGAAGGTTCATCACCACGTAGATCGCCGCCACGAACGTCACCACGCCCTGAACCATGATGATGTCGCGCGAGGTGATCGACTGGACGAGGAGCCCACCGACCCCGGGCAGTGAGAAGAGCACCTCGACGATGACCGTCCCGCCGAGGAGACGGCCCAGGTTGATGCCGAGCACCGTGATGAGGGAGAACGACGACGGCCTGAAGGCGTGGCGGAACATCACGTACATCCGGCCCATGCCCCGGGCCCGGGCCGCCGCGATGAAGTCCTCGCCCAGCGTCGAGATCAGGTCGGTGCGGAGCAGGCGGTGCAGGGCGGCGATCTCCTGGATCGCGATGGCCAGTGCCGGCAGGAAGGCGGTCCGGAGGTTCGCGCCGAGCCCCTGGCCGAGCGGAGCCCATCCCAGTACGGGGAACAGGTGCAGCTGCATCGCGAAGAAGTAGACGAGCAGCGGTCCGGCGATGAAGCCCGGGGTGGAGAGGAAGACCGATGTGGTCGCGTTGAGGGCGCGGTCGATCCGGCTGCCCGGATTCGACGCGCCGACGACGGCGAAGAGCGTGGCCACCACCATCGCCAACGCCATGCCGAGGAACGCCAGCTCGAAGGTGACCGGCAGGCGCTGGACGACGGCTTCCAGCACGGGCTGCTGACTGACCAGGGAGTTGCCGAGGTCCCCGTGCAGCGCGCCCCCGAGCCAGTCGAGGTACTGCTGCCAGGCCGGCTGGTCGAGGCCCAGTTCCCTGTTCAGATCCGCGATGTTCTCCGGCGTCGCGTTCTGCCCGAGAATCCCCTCCGCCACCGTCCCGGGGGCGAGGCTCAGCAGCGCCTGTGCCGCGATCGTCACGAGGAGAACCACGAGGAGGCCGCGGGCCACCCGTTTCCCCGTTGTCGTCACCATTGGAGTACTTCCGTTTCGCCCGGCCTCATGCCCATGCCCATGCCTTCATTCCTTCTGTGACTCGTGCCCCGGCCTCCGAGAAGGCCGGGGCACACGGCTCTACTTGTCCAGCCAGAGGCTGTCGGCCAGGAGCGATCCCCCGCCGTACATGCTGACCCCGCCCACCTTCGTGCTCGCGACCGTGACCAGGGCTTCCCGCGTGTAGAAGATGCCGGGCACGACCGCCGCCAGCCGCTGCGCGGCGGTCTCGTACGCGGTCTTCCTGGAGGCTGCGGTGGTGCCGTTGCTCCCGGCCTTGAGTACGGCATCGAGCTGCGGGTCACTGATGCCGACCGAGTTGCGCGGCGACGTGCTCAGGAAGGCCCGGGGAAGCGCCGGGTCGGGATCCTGGAAGCTGGCCGCGGCGAGGGTGGCGTCGAAGTCGTGCGCGCCGAGGATGCGTCCCGTGTCGGCCCACTCGGCGACCTTCACCTCGACCTTCACGTTCTTGTACGGACTGAGCTGAGCCTGCAGGGCCTCAGCGATCTTCTCGCTGCCCTTGAAGGTCGTGAACGTGAAGGACACCGGCTTCCCCTGGGCGGCGAGCTGGTCGAACAGCTGCTGCGCCTTCTCCTTGTCGTACGTGTGCAACGAGACGTCGTTGTAGAGGGGGTTGCTCTTCGGGAAGAGCGTTTCGACCGGCTGTCCGTGGCCCTGGTTGACCGCCAGGTCGAAGGCGCTCGTGTCGAGGGCGTAGCTGACCGCCTGCCGTGCGACCAGGTTGTCGAACGGCGCACGCGCCAGGTTGAAGGCGATGAACTGACCGCCGCCGACCGGCTGCGTGCTGACCTGGAGGTTCGCCGCCTTGGCCTTCGCCACCACGCTCCAGTCCTCGATCATCGAGACATCGGCGCCGCCGGCCTGAAGGCTGTTGAGCCGCTGGGTGGCGTCGGGCGAGAAGGTGATGTCGATTCCGTCGAGGTACGGCTTCGGCGCGTTCCAGTACGACGCGTTCTTGGCGAGCGAGAGCGTCCCACCACGGCTCCAGCTCTTCAGCTTGAACGGCCCGGCACCGACCGGCTGAGCGTCGAAGGGCTGCTTTCCACGCTTGAGCGCGGCAGGCGAAGCTATCCAGTTCAGTGAGGAGAGCGTGACGTTGCTGCCGTAGCGAGGCACGGCCTGGGTCAGCGTGACCTTGAGGGTCGTCGTGTTCTCGACCTTCGTACTCGCGATGAGCTTCGCGTCCTGGAGCGTGCTGCCGCCGAGCTTCGGGTCCTTCTGCCGGTCCCAGTTGTACTTGACCGCAGCGGCGTCCAGCGGTGTGCCGTCCGAGAACTTCAGCCCGGGGCGCAGGGTGAGCTCGAAGCTGTTGCCCTGGTCGGACGTCGTGAAGCTCTTCGCCATGTCGCTTCCGACGGCGCCCGTCGTCGGATCGCTGACGAGGAGCGTTCCGTACAGGGCGTTGCCCAGCAGGCCCTGGCTGCGGTTGTTGTTCTGCAGGATCGCAGGATCCAGGTTCCGGGGTTCGCTGAGGAGTACCGCCCGGAGCGAACCGCCCGGGACCGGCTTGCCGGACGGACCGCTCCCGGTCCGGGTCGTACCGCTGTCTCCGCCGCATGCCGCGAGAAGAAGCATCAGCGAACTCACGGCCGCAGCTGCGAGCAGACGTGGACTTCCGAACATCATTGTCCCTTCGTAGAAGTCGCTTCGTTGCAAAACCTCGGCTGCGCTCACTGCCCGAGCGCCGGCCGGTGCCCTCTGGTGCGCCGGCCTCGCCGGGCCTCCGCCGAGGCCGGAGGCCGCGTGCCCTGCGTGCCCTGCGTGCACGATAGTGATCGTGGTCCTATTTTTTAAGACTCCCGACCTAACTTTCAGGATTCGTTAGGATCGGTACACGTACGTGGACGACGCCATCGATCACTTCCACGTCGTAGGTACGGATCGGCTTCCTGGGAGGTCCGTCGGTGACCGCTCCGGTCCGCAACGAGAACCGCCCCTCGTGCAGGGCGCACTCGATCTCGCACGTGACCGGCAGGACTCTCCCGGCGTCGAGCCACCACGGCCGGTGGGTGCAGCGGTTCCCGACCGCGAAGATCTCCCCGTCGCAGGCGAGCGTGAGGATCTCGTGGCCGCCTGCCTTCGTGACGACACGGTCGCCGTCCTCCAGGAACCGGCCGGCCGGACCGACCTCGACGAGGGAGCTCTCTTCTCGCTGCTCGGCGGCGTCCACGTCACCCCTCGTCGGATCCGGTGTCATGGTCGGAGTGGTTCTCGACGTCCTGCTTCCAGTAGGCGCGGCTGTGAAGTGCCGCGCGCGGAAGGCCGAGTTCACCCAGGACATGGCGCCGGATGTCGCGCATGGCACCGGCCTCGCAACCGATCCACACGTCGCCCGGCCCGTCCGGCAGCACGACGTTCCCGGCGGCCGCCACCAGCTCGGCGCAGGGCCGCCCGGACTCGACCGGCCATGCCGCCGACACCTCTGCCGCGGACTTGAGCTCCGTCGCGTCCGCGGCGTCCGTCACCTCGACGAACACGATCGCCTCCATGCCCGAAGGCAGCGATTCGAGGACGGACGCGACCGCCGGCAGAGCGCAGTGATCGGCGAAGAGGACGCACCATCGTGCCCCGTCACTCGGTGCGTACCCCGGGCGCGCCTCACCGGCGACGGCGAAACGGTCACCGACCGCCGCCGACCGCGCCCACTTCGTCATCGGGCCGTCCGCGTGGAGGCCGAAGTCGATCGTGAGCCGGCCCTCGGTCCGGTCGAAGGCGCGAACGGTGTAGGTGCGCATGACGGTCCCGTCGTCCGCTGCCGGAACAAAGACCTTGAAGTGCGCGCCCGGACCTCCGTCGTTCCAGCCGTCGAGCTCACCGGTCGCCACGACGCGCACGAGGTTGGGGGTGATCCTCGTGACCGAGGCCACCTCCACGGCGCGTCGTGGAGGCCTCGCGCGCCCGCCGCGGCCACCCCGCCCGCCGCGGTCTTCCGGTCCGCGGCGGGCGGACCCGCGCTCCGCCGGGGTGCTCACTGCGAGGCCTCGGGCGTCGTCTCCGCCGCGTCACGCAGGTGGTCACCGAACAGGTGCAGCACCCGGTGCCAGGTCCTGCCCCCCGGGTCCGAGTGGTCGTCGATGTCCGCCTTCGCCAGGAACCCGTGTCCGAGGCCGGGGAGGATCTCGTACGAGAACTCCGGGTTGGCCTTCTCGGCGAGACCCGTATAGGCGCGGACATGGTCGAGTCCCACCCCGTGGTCCTCCTCGCCCCAGAAGGCCAGGACCGGGCCTCGCTGGCTCTCGACCACGTCGATCGGGCGGGGCGGTGGTGTCACGATCGTGGACTGCGGAACCGGGAAGCCGTAGTACGCGACGGTGACCATTGCGCTGCGGACCGAGGCGAGGTCGAGGGTGAACGTGCCACCCATGCAGAACCCGATCGACCCGACCTGGGCGGTTCCCGTCTCCGCGGCCAGCCAGCCGCACGCGTCATCGAGATCGCGCATCGTCTGCTGCTCGTCGAGCTCGCCGCGCCGGGCGAAGGCGTGCTCGATCTCCGGCCCGGCCGTCGGACCCTGACGGAAGAAGTAGTCCGGCAGCAGAACCGTGTAGCCGGCACTGGCGAGCCTGGCCGCGAGCGCCTCGTAGAAGGGGCTCGGGCCGTGGATGTCGGCAACGACAAGGATGCCGGGGCCCTCGCGCCCGTCGGTGAAGAGCGTGCCCGGCATGGCCTCGCCGCTCGCTACCGGGACATGGACCTCCGTCCGGTCGACGAGGGGCGTCGCCTGGCCGTCGGGAACGTCGGTGTGACACATCGTTCTATCTCCTGACTCTCGTTCTAGGCGGACGCCGCGTCGGGCGCCCGCAGGAACAGCTCGTCCGCGTCGAGCCGGTGGGGTGTGATCGACTGGTCCGCGCAGTAGTCGAGGAACAGCTCGATCGAGGCGCGGTTGGGCTCGACGCCGTAGGGCCAGAAGTCGTCGCCGATCAGGTCGCGCGCACGCGCGGCGTTGGCTGCTGCCCAGGGCAGCGGATAGCTCGGTACGACGGCACCCAGCGCACGCCGGACCGATCGGTCCTTCGCTTCGGTGAACATCCGCTGAAGCTCGTGCGCGGCGCCCGGGTTCGCTTCGTGGAACTCCCGGCGCACGACGAGTACGTGCATGATCGGGAAGATCCCGGACCTCTTCGCGTAGTCCATCTCGTCGAAGGTGTGCTTCTTGAACAGTCGCCTGACCCGCGGGTCCCGCTGCTCGACAGAGGCTGGCGGACGCGCGCTGACCACCGCGTCGACCTCCCCGTCGAGCAGCATCCGGTCCAGCGTCGCCCCGGGGGCCGACTCGACCCGGAACGCGTCGAGGGGCACGTCGACCGGCTCCTTGCGGCCCGGTACGTCAACCCCCGCCCGGACCCACTGGACCGAGCGGATATCGACACCGAACTCCGAGGCGAGGAGCCCGCGTACGTAGACACCGGCGGTCTGGGCCCAGACCGGGATGCCGACGCGCTTGCCGGCCAGGTCCGCGGGCTCCCCCACCGGACCGTCGGCCCGCACGTAGATCGCCCCGTGCCGGAAGGCGCGAGCGGGGAACACGGGCAGCAGCACGAGCGAGTCGTCGCCCCGGCCGCGCAGCGCGGTTGCGACAGCGAACGACATCTCGGCCGCATCCCACTCGCCTCCCTCCAGGAAGCGGGAGAAGATGCCCTCCGGCGAGTCCACCACGGTGGCGTCGAGGTCGAGAAGGTCGCTCGTGACGCCACCGGCCCACAGGTCCCGCGTGTGGTCGTAGTCGCCGAAGCCGGCCCGGATCGCGATTCGTTCGGGAGCAGCCACTGCCGTCACCACTCCCGACCGATGTGCCGGGTCGGCTCGGCGCCCGGCCCGTCGGGGTGTCCCCCGCCGCCGGTCCTCGACCGGAGTCCGACCGTGGGACAGATGACGCCGCGAAGGCTGTGAACGGGAGACTTCACCGTCTCTGGGCTGGAGGCCATTGTGTTCCTTTCGAGTGTTCCCGGATCGCTCGCTGTGTGCCGAGCACCCGAGGTGTGGAATGTGACGCGGCGGCCGAAGGCGTAGCGTTCGACGCGGCGTCCGTGGTTGGTCAACGTAACCGCACGAGAAATACTGAGCAACGACCTCACAGTCAATCAATGAATGCTCAATCCGACGTGATCGCGCCGCTCCGGGGCCGGCCGATACCGCTTCCCCGCGGCACTTTTTGACCAGTGACGGGAAAAAGATGGCGACTCGGTGCAGCAGCCGCCTCCGCCAATTCAGTGGCGCGGTCCGATATTCGGGCAGGTAATGGTTCGCCCGTGCGGCCGTGGCCGGAATGGTGGACGGACGAGCTCCGGGGGCGAACGGAAACCTTCCGCGGACGGCTGGAAGCGCCTCGAGAGCCTGGGGTTCCGATGGTCTTCTCCCTTTGGTGCTCGACACGCCCCGACCTGCAAACCTGCTGGTGGTCAGGCTCACCGGCACGCGGGCCGTCCGATCTCGGCCCGGATCCGGTGGTGCTCTCGCGGATGACTCCTGCCGCGCCCGGACAGCGGGTTCACGTGAATGCCGTCGACCCTCGCCCATTTCATCGGTGATCCCGATGTGCCATGCGTTCGAGCACGGAGGATTCTCGGAGTTCATCGCCGTACGGCTCTTCCGGAGAAAGTACCCGTGACACTCCCCCGGGACGCGTCAAGGAACATGCCCCCGAATTCCTTGCCGGTGCCCCTCACCTGAAGATCGAGCATGCCGGCGGGATTTCCTTCTTCGTCCGGAGTTCTGCCGTGGATTCCGCGGCCGGTTGATTTTCTCGGTCCGGACCGACCGGAGTTCAGCCGGGCACCGGACAGGCCAGGCGTTCGGCGATTTCGGCGGCGGCACTCCTGACGCGCCGCTCCACCTCGTTCGCTCGCGTGGCCGTCAGGCGCGACACGGGAGCGGCCACACCTACCGCGGCGCGCACCTCGCCGTCCCTGCCGAAAACCGGAGCCGCCACTCCGACGACGTCCTCGTCGAGTTCCTCGCGCGTGACGGCGACTCCGCGGACACGGATCCGCTTGAACCGGGCCATCAGCTCATCCGGATCGGTGAGCGTTCGACTCGTCAGCTTCATCAGTGGCCGGTGCCCGAGTACGGAGAGGATGTCCTCCTGGCCCTCCCATGCCAGCAGCGCCATGGCCGAGGCCCCGGCGTTGACCGGGAGGATGTGGCCCCGCTCGTAGGAGAGCCGCATCGGACCGTCCGACTCGACCCGGTCGAGACACACGACCATCGAGCCGGACCTGCGAGTGAGGAGAACGGTCTCGCACAGTTCGTCGCGCAGGCGCTGCATCACCGGGCGTGCCACGGCTTCCAGCCCGATCCCCTTTCTCGCCAGCCGGGCCAGGGCGAGGACCCGTGGACCGATGCGATACCCGGCCGGGCCCTCCTCGACGAGACCGGCGGCCAGCAGGCTCTGCAGGTAGCGGTACGCCGTGGAGCGGGCCACCCCCAGATGTCTCGCTACCTCCGCCCCCGACAGCGACAGCCGCTCATCGGTGTACAGGAGCAGGATGTCCAGAGCGCGGTCTGCTGTCGAGTTGCGCTCCCGGTAGGTACCACGAGCGAGCGTTCCTGCCATGGAGAACTACCTGTCCGGGAGGCGGATCCTTGAGAAGCGGTGCCGGGGCGGACTCCGGTCAGATCGGCTCGATCAGCGACTGCCGCATGCGGATGCCCATTTCCTGCGGGTCGAAGTCCGGTGTCGGGTGGAACTCCCACTGCCGGGCCTTGTATCCGTAGTCGACGACCAGCTTGCAGCGCTCGTACCGTCGCTCGGTGTAGGCCGTGAGAGCCTGCTCCAGGGGATCACCGCCGGTGAGGCATTCCGTCAGTACGATGCCGTCCTCGATGGCCTGCGCCGCTCCCTGGGCGGTGTTCGGCGTCACCGCGTGGGCCGCGTCACCGATGAGGACGACCCTGCCGTTGTGCCACGGCGCCGGTGCGAGCAGCCACTCCTCCGGGCGCAGCACGATGTCCTCGTCGGTGTCGATGTAGTGGTCGCGCACGACTCCGGCAGGACCGCCGAAGCCGGCGAGCTCCTGCTTGAGGAGCTCGCGGAGCTCGTCCCTCGACGGCCGCACCGTGCGGTCCCAGACGATGTTCACGAACAGGTAGCCGATGTCCTCGGAGAGCGGAACCATGCCCACGCCCACCCGGTCGCCACGCTGGTTCCTGCCTTCCTGACGCACGATGGCGTCCATCTCGGGGAGCCGCGGAATGTTGATCCGGAGCACCGACTTGCCGGTGTACCGCGGCTCGTACACCGTGTCGAAGACCAGGTTGCGCACGACCGAGCGCACGCCGTCCGCACCGACCAGCAGATCCACCGTCCGAGTGGTGCCGTCGGTGAGGCCCACCTCGACCCGGTCGTCGTACTGCTTGACCTCGGTAATGGTCTTGTCGTACTCGACCGTCGCGCCGGCCTCGATCGCCTTGTCGGCGAGAATGGTGTGCAGCCGCGGGCGGGTGATGCCGTTCATCGCCGGGAAGTCGAAGCCGGGGATCCGCGGGCCCGGGACGGTCCTGACCAGGTTGCCCTCCCTGTCGTACATGCGGTTCATGTTCTCCGCCGGGTACCCCTGCTCGATGCACTGCCGGGCACAGCCGATCGCGTCCAGCGCACGGAGCTGGTTCGGCGCCTGGATGATCCCGACGCCGTACACCGAGGAGTGCAATGTGGGCTGCACCTCGATCACGGTGGTCTCGTAACCCGCGTTCGACAGCGCGATCGCGGTCGCGAGCCCGCCGATGCCGGCGCCGAGAATCAGTACCTTCTCGTGGGCTTTTCCGTGGGACATGGTGACTCCTCCTAGCCGCCGGCCCTGATGTGGCCGGATGATGCCGACTTCGTTGTGGACATGAGGGAAACGCCGGCGGACCCGCCCAGCAGGTCCGCGAGCTGATGAGCGACCCCGGTCGCCTCCCCGGGGGCGAAGACCGCCGCCACGTAGCGATCGGGGCGGACGACGAGGAAGGCCCCCTTGGCCGGGGCCAGCGCCGCTTCGAGCGCTCCGTCGACATCGGCGACACAGATGCGTTCCGGTGCCGAGTGCGGAATCCGGTCCCCCAGCACGACGTCGACGGCCACGGCGCGCAGCCGGCCGTCGAACGCCGAACTCACCTGCCGCCACTGCGCCGCGTCGACGTCCACGCCGACGATCGCGAACCCGTCACCGAGCACCGTGTCGGCGCGCTGCGGCCTCAGGCCCGGGGGAACCAGCACCAGCGGTTGTGGCATCTCCCTCCCCGTCAGCACATGGGGCCGCCCCACGACCACGCCGTCGGTGTGCACGGCGACCGGCCGGAAACGCATCTCGGAGAGGTACCGGCGTCCGCGGCCGGTCAGCCGCATGGAACGGACCACCAGGTCGCGCACAGTCGCGCGGGCCCTGCTCGTGGTCATGACGATCCGGCCGAGGCGCTCCGAGTACCGCACGGTGGCGACCGCGTGCGGCTTGCGCTCGGTTTCGTAGGTGTCGAGTACGCGTTCGCCGAACTCGCCGTGCCAGACGCCGGCCAGTTTCCACACGAGGTTGGCCGCGTCACGGACTCCCGAGTTCAGCCCCTGGCCGGCGAACGGCGGCATCATGTGAGCCGCGTCCCCGAGGAGGAAGGCCCGCCCGGCGCGCCACGTGCCGGCGACAACGGCGTTGAACGTATAGGCGGTACTGCGCTCGACCTGGTCCTCGGTGATCGACCGGTGCGGCGACACGAAGCGGTGCACCGTCTCGAACGAGGGCTGTTCACCCCGGGCACTCTCGCCGGGGAACTGGAGGAACTCGTACCGGCACCGGCCGTCCCGGCCGGGCACCACCACGGTCGGACGACGGGGATCTCCGTGATGCATCCCGTAGCGTTCCCGGTGGTGGTCGCCGACCGTGTCGACGACGAGCCAGACCTCGTCGTGACTGGTCCCGTCCATGCCGATTCCGCCGAGTTCACGCACGGTGCTCCGGCCCCCGTCGCAGCCGAGGACCCAGCTCACCGATTCGGTCCTGGTCAGCTCGGAGCCGACATCGCGCAGCGTCACAAGGACGGTGCCGTCCGGCTGTTCGTCGTACGAGACCAGCTCCGTCCCGAAGTGCACTTCGGCCCCGCTCCGTCGGCCGAGCGCCGCGAGCAGAGCCGCTTCGAGTTCGGGCTGTGCGAACTGGTTCTTGAACGGGAACCCGCGCGGGTGGGGCGGTGTGGGGCCGCAGGCGTGGAAGAGCGCCCGGTTGCGGCGGTCGAAGTACTTCGTCCCCGTGCCGGGCACCACGATCTTCAGCACGGTCTCGGCGAGACCGGCGGCGGCGAATGTACGCAACGACTCGTCGTCGATGCTGATCGCCTTCGCCTCATCGCTGGTCGTGGCATTGCGTTCCACTACGAGGACGGGGACGTCACGGGCTGTCAGCATGCTCGCCACGGTCAGACCCACGGGTCCGGCACCGACAACGAGCACGCGGGGCGGGGTTCCAGTCGCTGCATCGATGGTCACGGCGCGACCGTACCAGGGTGTCCTACTATTCGGTCCAGTGTTCTGTTTTGCAGGACAACACTCAGGGAGGGGCCGAACTCCGGCCGGTCCGTCACGACTTGCACGAGACCGCACACGACTCCCGCTCGCATCCTGACGCACGCGCGATCGACCGGCAGGGCCGACGACGCATCGGCCGGCAGGCCGGCCGGCACGCCGGCAAACGGGCCGGCGGACACTTTCACCTCGCCCGCAAGGCGGAAGGTCAGTCCGCAGCAGTCCCGGGGGGACAGCGCCGCACCGCAGAGGGGTTCACGTACGGGCTCCATCCGCGCCATGCCGCCACCCCTCCGCTCGACCCGCCGATGACTTTCCTTTCGGCTACCGGGAGTTGGCACCATGAAGGCGTCATGATCAGCGCGCGACCATGGCTGCTTCAGTGGCGAGCGAGTCCGCGCAGCCGCATTCACATCACCGCACCGAATGCGGTCCATCAGTAGTTTTGTGACCAATATTATATTGCCCGGCGGCTGCGTCAATGGTCGCGCGCGAAAAAGCTTCCACCCGCCCCACCTGCGCCCGAACCGCCCGACCACAACTTCATTTTGTACCCAATATCACCTGCGCAGATCGACCTGTCAACGGTCGCGCCACAGGGAAGCGGCGCCACCACTCATCCCCGCCCTGACCCGCGGCGGGAAGCCCGGCCACACCTCCTCCCCAAGCCCCGACCGTCCACCCGTACACCTCCACCGGTGACACACGGCAAGAAGGCGGGAGCGCGACATGACCGCGTCGGCATGGCCGTTGACACGTCGACCGGGATAGATAATATTGCCAACAAAACTAAGTCCGGCGGGATGCGCACTCCGAATCAGGAGACTTCCGCACCGCGGACGAAGCGCCATGCCGTCCGGACGCCCGGCCCGGTTCCCGGACGGACGACCGCACGACCCAACTCACCACAGGAGTGAGCATGTCAACCAGTCACGCGTACAGCCTTCACCACGTCAACTTCCCGACAGCCGACCTGAAAGCCACCGAGGAGTGGTACGGGAAGGTCTTCGGCATGACGCGGGTCGAGCCGGCCCGCAAGCCCACCAACGGGACCATGCTGCTCACCCGAGGCCACTTCGACCTGCATTTCCGCCCGGTGGACAAGGCCGACGTCCAGACCGGCCTGATCCACTTCGCGATCGAGGTCGACAACTGGGACACCTTCCTCACGCATCTCGACAAGGTCGGCGTCGAGTACGTCGAAGAGCCCTTCCGCGGCCACGACATGTCCAAGACAGGCAGCGTCGCCGACCCGGACGGCCACCGAGTCGAGTTCACCTGGCACCCCGACCGGAACTGGTAACAACCGCCGGCTGCGTGGCCCGTGCCCAGTGGCACGGGCCACGCAGCTGCGTGTCACGATCGAATCGGCTTCCGCGGGAGGCCTGGTACGCGCACCGACGCCCTGCGCGCTCATGCAGTGCGTCGAGGACGAGGCGGCCTCCCCGCACCCGGCCGGCTCGGCTCGCCTCCGCACGCCCCCGGACGGATTCATCCCGGCCGCGAGGCGGCCGGACGCATGGCCTCCGCGCCCCTCAGACCAGCGCGGCCAGCGCCGCCGCCGTCACCAGGGCGAGGACGCCGCCCACCCCCGTGACCAGCGCTCCGATGTGGCGCGGCACAAAGGACGGTGTGCGGGCGGTCGCGGAGTCCGGGTCGTGCTCGCCGTAGTGAACCGTCACGAACCCGCCCCGTTTCACGTCGAGTTGAGCCTGACGCTCCTCGAAGGTGACGGTGCGCCCGTCCGCCGTACGGAACTCCAGCGTGGCGTGGGAAACCGCCGTCGGCACGCCCTCGGCGTCCGTGATCTCCTCCGTACGCACCCCCGTACACCGCGCCTCGGCCGTGAGGCCGTCCCAGGCAGTCCGCAGTCGCGGCCCCTGAAGCTGCCGGTCCAGGGTCCTGCCGAACGTCACGGCGGCGGCCAGGGCGACGACGAAGTAGACGACAGCGACAACCATGGCTCTCCATGAGTAGGACCGGTCCGGCCTCCGCCCCGGGTGGCGGCCAGGAGCCGGGCGCCGCGGCGCGGTCGCCATGATCTCCCGGTACGGGCCCGGGGAACAAGAGCCTCTCGCGGTCCGGGAGTACCCCGCCCGTGAAGGGATCGCGGGGATTCCTCGCTCGGGGGTAGGCCTGCACCGCCCTCTTGCTATACCTTCCGTCCAACAGCTTGCTAGACGTGACGTCTAACAAGCCGGGGCGACGCTCGGCAGCCGTCGATCTCATCGGCGGACACGGGATGGGAGAACAGGCCGGGCAGCCGCCGGATCGAACCGTTCTCGATTCAAGGAGCCGCAGCATGGCAAGCAGCACCGTCCGGCCGGAGGACCAGGACCGGCTCACCGAGCAGGACGTCGCCCGACGCCTGCTCGATTCGGCCGCGAAGCTCTCCTACGACCCGGCCACCGAAGTGGACTGGAACACGCCCCTCAACACAGACCACCACGGCGCGAGCCCGGAGTGGAGCACCCTCTACGGCACTGCCTACTGGCAGGAGTTGACCGAGGCACAGCGCAAGGCACTCACCCGCCAGGAAGCCGCCTCCGTCGCCAGCACCGGCATCTGGTTCGAGATGATCCTCCAGCAGATGGTGCTGCGCGACATGTACGCCAAGGACCCCACCGACCCGCGGTTCCAATGGGCGCTGACCGAGGTCGCCGACGAGTGCCGGCACTCCATCATGTTCGCCCGCGGCGCCGCGAAACTGGGCGCACCGGCCTACCGGCCGCGCCGTCCGGTGATCGAACTGGGCCGCGCCTTCAAGACACTTGCCTTCGGCGAGGCCGCGTACGCGGCGATCCTCGTGGCGGAGGAGGTGCTCGACGTGATGCAGCGCGACTGGATGCGCGACGAGCGGGTGGCACCGTTCGTACGGACGATCAACAACATCCATGTGGTGGAGGAGTCGCGGCACATGAAGTTCGCCCGCGACGAGACCCGCAAACGGCTGCGCACCGCGGGCCCGTTGCGCCGCCACGTCAACTCGTTGGTGGTCGCCATCGCCTCGTACTACATCGTCACCAGCATGGTGAACCGGGACGTCTACATGAACGCGGGCCTTGACGGCGAGCGCGCCCGCACCGAGGCCAGGGCCAACGAACACCACAAGTCCCTTATGCGTTCCAGCTGTTCGGGCCTGATGGAGTTCCTGGCCTCGGCCCGGCTCCTCACGAAGCCTGCCCTGTTCTTCTACAAGCGCGCCCACCTGATCTGATCCGAGCCGAGAGCCCGAGCTGACGCGATGACCTACGCCATCACCCAGACCTGCTGCAGCGATGCCACCTGCGTCGCCGTGTGCCCCGTCAACTGCATCCATCCGACGCCCGAGGAGCAGGCCTTCGGCAGCACGGAGATGCTCTTCGTCGACCCTGCGACCTGCATCGACTGCGGCGCCTGCGCCGATGCCTGTCCGGTCGACGCGGTCTTCCCGGTGGACAGTCTGTCCGAGGCGCAGAGGGAGTACGCCGGAATCAACGCGGCGTACTACGCGGACCGGGAGCCGGAGCCGGCCGCCGGGCCGAACTTCCACGCCTGGGGCGAGCCGACGTATCCACGCAGCCTGCCGTCGGACTTCGCGCCGATACGGGTGGCGGTCGTCGGCACCGGCCCGGCCGGGATGTACGCGGCCGAGGACCTGCTGCTGCACACCAACGCCGAGGTCACGTTGATCGACCGGCTTCCGGTGGCGGGTGGCCTCGTCCGGTACGGCGTGGCGCCCGACCACCCCGCGACGAAGGGGGTCGGCGAGGCCTTCGCACGGTTCCACTCCCACCCCCGGGTGCGGATGCTCCTGGGCGTCGAGGTGGGCAAGGATCTCACCGCGGAGGAGCTCGCCGCTCATCACGACGCGGTGATCTACGCGGTCGGCGCCTCCACCGCCCGCAGGCTCGGCATCCCGGGCGAGGACCTGCCCGGCAGCATCCCGGCCACGTCGTTCGTTTCCTGGTACAACGCTCACCCGGAGGTCGCGCCGGAGTCCGTCGGACTGTCCGCGGAGCGGGTGGTCGTCGCCGGCAACGGCAACGTCGCGCTGGACGTGGCACGCATCCTCGTCACGGACCCTGCCGCGCTGGCGCGCACCGACATCGCCGGCCATGCGCTGGCCGCCCTGAGGGACTCCGCAGTGCGCGAGGTCGTCCTGCTCGGGCGGCGCGGCCCCGAGGACACCGCCTGCACCGTCTCCGAACTGCTCGCCCTCAAGCATCTTCCGGGTGTGGACCTGGTGGTCGACGTCCACGACCCGCGCACCGGTCCGGCACTCGACGAGGCGGCGGCGGGCGAGAAGGCCGCCGTGCTGCGGGGGCTGACCCGGGAGACGGTCGACTGGTCGCAGCCCCCGCCGAAGGGGCGCCGTATCGTCTTCCGCTTCCACTCCGCGCCCATGGAGGTACTGGGGCTGGACGGGGTCGAGGCCGTGCGGGTGTCGGCCGGCGCCGGCGACCGGGAGATACCCGCGGGCCTGTTCCTGCGGGCCATCGGCTACCGGGGACTGCCGGTTCCGGGCCTGCCCTTCGACGAGGCGACCGGCACCGTGCCCCACGAGGGCGGCAGGGTGGCGGGCATGCCCGGCAGCTACGTCACCGGCTGGATCAAGCGTGGCCCGTCGGGGGGCATCGGGGCCAACCGCACCTGCTCCGCGGAGACGGTCGGCACTCTCCTGGCCGACGCCGTCGCGGGCGCCCTGCCCTCACCGGCGCACCCGGCCAAGGCGTTCCGTCGTCTGGCCCGGAGCCGCGGCCGCCAGGTCGTCGACGCACGCGGGCTGGCCGCCATCGACCGCGCCGAACAGGCCCGCGGCCGCGAACAGGGCAGGCCCCGGATCAAGTTCGGCACGGTCCCCGAACTGATCGCCGCGTCGAAGGGAGGCCGCCTGCGGTCTCCGCGCTGAGCGGGAGACGGAGACGGGCGGGCGGACCCCCGCGACGGGCGGGCTTCGGCGACGGGCGAACGGCCCCCGGCATACCGACACCGGGGTCCGCGGCTGTTCCGCTACGTCATGTGCCCATACCTCGTGTGCCCGGAGTCCGAGGACCGGGACCGCCACCCGGCCGGGGTGCGCCCCGTCCATGTCTCCCGCCGCGGTCCGAGCCCGCCCGGCCCCTGGCGGGCTCGGCGCCAGACACGGGACCGGCGTCCTCCGCCCTCCCGCGCGCCCGAGACGGGCTCCGCTCAGCCCTCGTCCGGCTCCGCGGTCTGTCCCTTGGCCCGCTTGCCGACGACGGCGGCTGCCGCCGCAGCGCTGCCCACGAAGGCCAGGGCGACCATCCACGGCTGGTTGAACGCATGCCGGGTGGCGTGGTCCACGGAGTAGCGGCCCGGACCGGTCAGGCCGATCGCGGCTGCGGTGAAGCCGAGGAAGGCGGGGTATTCGTAACCACCGCCCTGCGCGAAGAACCCCGCGGGGGCGTGTACGGCCACGGCCCCTGCCATGGCACCCGCGGCAGCGGCTCCGGCCGCCGGGGTGGCCAGGCCCAGGGCGAGCAGGACGCCGCCGCCGGCCTCGCCGAGACCGGCGGCGACGGCGCTGTGTTTCGGCGGATGGAAGCCCATGGCCTCCATCGCCGCGGTGGTGCCTTCGATGCCTCCGCCGCCGAACCAGCCGACGAGCTTCTGACTGCCGTGCGCGGCCAGCACCGCGCCGGTTCCGACACGAAGGACAAGCAGGCCGAGGTCACGACGGTTGACGCTGCCCATGGAGGTCTCCGGGAGAGTTCGGGGGCCCGGCCGGAGGACGGGGCCCGGGTGCGGTACGGAACCACTCTCCGCGCCCCGGCGTCCCGACGGGTCGCGTTGTTACGCCGTCCGAGGAGGCCCGGGGCGGCACGTGACCCGTGACACAGTGCGACGAACGCCATTGTGCAACTTGTTGCACAATGGCGTTTCGGTGCTCTAGAACTGGCGTACCGACACTGCGCGAGGAGCCGCCGCATGAGCCCGTACCCGCACCTGCTGAACCCGCTCGACCTCGGGTTCACCACCCTCCCCAACCGGGTGCTGATGGGGTCGATGCACATCGGCCTGGAGGAGGTCGAGAACGGCTTCGAGCGCATGGCCGCCTTCTACGCCGCCCGCGCCCGCGGCGGGGTGGGCCTCATGGTCACCGGTGGCATAGCGCCGAACGACGCCGGCTGCACGTTCCCGGGCGGCGCCAGGATGACCACCGAGGCGGAGGCGGCGCAGCACGCCCGGGTGACGTCTGCCGTACACGCGGCGGGCGGCCGGATCGCCATGCAGATCCTGCACTTCGGGCGCTACGCGCACCACCCCGGCCTGGTGGCGCCGAGCGCGATCCAGGCGCCGATCAGCGGGTTCGTCCCGCATGCCCTGACCGACGACGAGGTCGAGTCGACGATCGAGGACTTCGTCACCGCGGCCGCGCTGGCGCAGAGCGCGGGGTACGACGGCGTCGAGATCATGGGCTCCGAGGGGTACCTGATCAACGAGTTCATCGCCTCGGCGACCAATCACCGCGAGGACCGCTGGGGCGGCTCGTACGAGAACCGCATCCGCTTCCCCGTCGAGATCGTGCGCCGGGTCCGTGAGCGGGTCGGCAGCGACTTCATCCTGATCTACCGGCTCTCGATGCTGGACCTGGTGCCCGGCGGATCCTCGCTGGAGGAGGTCGTGCGGCTCGCCCGGGAGATCGAGGCGGCCGGGGCGACCATCATCAACACCGGCATCGGCTGGCACGAGGCCCGTATCCCCACCATTGCCACGTCGGTGCCGCGCGGCGCCTTCACCTGGGTCACCGAGAAGGTGCGCGGCGCCGTCTCCGTACCGCTGGTGACGAGCAACCGCATCAACACCCCCGAGGTCGCCGAGCAGATCCTGGCGGCGGGCCACGCGGACATGGTGTCGATGGCCCGGCCGTTCCTCGCGGACCCGGACTTCGTCGCGAAGGCGAGCGAGGGCCGCGCCGACGCGATCAACACCTGCATCGGCTGCAACCAGGCCTGCCTGGACCACATCTTCAGCGGCCAGGTCACCTCCTGCCTGGTCAATCCGCGCGCCTGCCACGAGACGGAACTCGTCCTGTCGCCGACGCGCACCCGTAAGCGGGTCGCGGTCGTCGGCGCCGGTCCGGCCGGGCTCGCCTGTGCCGTGACGGCCGCCGAACGCGGACACGAGGTGACGCTCTTCGACGCGGCCGACGAGATCGGCGGCCAGCTCAACGTGGCACGCCGGGTGCCGGGCAAGGAGGAGTTCAACGAGACGCTGCGCTACTTCCGCACCCGGCTGGCGGAGGAGGAGGTCGAGCTCCGGCTCGGCACCCCGGTCGGCGCCGGGGAGCTCGACGGATTCGACGAGGTCGTCCTGGCGACCGGGGTCACCCCCCGCACACCGGCGATCCCGGGCGTGGACCACCCGAGCGTGGTCAGCTACCTCGACGTACTGCGGCACGGAGCGCCGGTGGGCGACCGGGTGGCCCTCGTCGGGGCGGGCGGGATCGGCTTCGACGTGGCCGAGTTCCTGACCGACGGCGGGGACGCGGCGAGCCTGGACCCCGAGGTGTTCTTCCGGCAGTGGGGCGTCGACACCGAGTACCGCGAACGGGGCGGACTCGGCACCGCCGAGCGCCCGAAGTCCTCGCGCACCGTCCACCTGCTCCAGCGCAAGGCGAGCAAGGTCGGCGCCGGCCTCGGCAAGACGACGGGCTGGATCCACCGAACCGAGCTCCGCCACCGCGGCGTCAAGATGATCGCCGGAGTCGGCTACGACCGGATCGACGACGAGGGCCTCCACATCACCGTCGACGGCGAGCAGCATCTGCTGCCGGTCGACACGATCGTGCTCTGCGCGGGCCAGGAACCCCGCCGGGACCTGTACGAGGAACTGCGCGCCGCGGGCCGTCCCGCGCATCTCATCGGCGGCGCCGACGTCGCGGCCGAGCTGGATGCCAAGCGGGCGATCCGTCAGGGCACGGAACTCGCCGCCTCGCTCTGACCGCTGGGGCCGGACAGGCCCCGGGCCCCTGACGGCCGGTCCGGCAGATCCCGCCTTCCGGGCGGACTGCCCGGCCGTCGGGCCGTCCTTAGGATGCACCTCATGTCACTCCCGCACGCGATCCTCACCGCCCTGCTCGAAAAGCCTTCGTCGGGGCTGGAGCTGACCCGCAGGTTCGACCGTTCGATCGGCTATTTCTGGTCGGCCACGCACCAGCAGATCTACCGCGAGCTGGGAAAGCTGGAGCAGGCCGGACAGATCAGGGCGCTGGCGCCCGCCCAGCCGGCCCGGGGGCAGAAGAAGGAGTACGAGGTGCTGCCCGCGGGCCGCGAGGCGTTGTACTCCTGGGTGGCCCGCCCCGAGGACCCCAAGCAGATCCGCGATCCGCTGCTGTTGCGGATGCGCGCGGCGGCGGTCGTCGGCGCACCCGGCCTCGACGCGGAGCTGCGCCGCCACCTCGCGCTGCACCGGCGCCGTCTCGCGGAGTATCTGGAGATCGAGGAGCGCGACTTCCCGCCCGGGCGCGACGCGGCGGAGGACCGGCTGCGCCATCTCGTGCTGCGCGGCGGTATCGATCTGGAGAACTTCTGGATCGGCTGGCTGACCCGGGCGCTGGAGGAGGACGCCGGCGCCGCGGCGTCCGCACTCGGATGAGCGCTGTCCCGCAGTTCCAGGGATTACGACGACAGCCCTCAGCGGCCGGCCCTGATCCGTCGCAGATGTCCGTGTGACGGGCGGAATGCGGCCTGCGGGCTCCTGATGACCACCCTCGACGGGGTGCTCGGGGCCGGTCCGGCCACGGCCGCTCCGGCGGGGGGTGCGGTCGCCGCCTGGGCGCGGCTGAGCAGGACCACTCCGCGTACGGCCGCCGCCGTGCCCAGCAGGGCCGGGAGCAGGCCGGCCGTTCCGCCCTGGAGCCGCTCCCCCAGCAGGGCCAGGCCGATGGCCGCTGCGGCGACCGGGTTGGCCAGGGTGACGACGGCGAGCGGTGCGCCGAGGCCGCCCCGGTAGGCGGTCTGCGAGAGCAGCAGTCCGCCCATCGCGAAGGCCGACACCAGCACCGCGACGACCAACAGGCGCCAGCTGAACAGCGGTCCGGTGGTGTGGTCGGTGACGGCGACCGTCAGTGTCTGGGTGAGCGCGGAGGCGACACCGGAGGTGATGCCGGAGGCCGCCGCGTGCCGCAGTCCGGGGCGGGCGCCCGGCCGGCTGAGACCGGCGACGACGGCCATGGTCCCCGCGCCGACGGCCAGCGCCTCGGTGAGGCTGAGCGTCTCGTGCGGGGCGGAGCCGCCGGCGGTCATCAGCAGGGCTCCCAGGCCCAGCAGGGTCAGGAACGTGCCGCGCCACTCGGTCGTCGAGACCTTCCGGCCGGCGGCCCGGGCGCCCAGCGGTACGGCGGCGACCAGGGTGAGCGCGCCGAGCGGCTGGACGAGGGTCAGCGGGCCGTACTTCAGCGCGGCGACGTGCAGCAGGGCGCCGCCGGCGTTCAGCCCTACGGCCGCCCACCACGCGCCGCTGCCGAGCAGCCGGAGCGTTCCGGTGCCCGGTGCGGTGCGTCCCGCGAGCCGTGCCTGCGCCACCGCGGCCGAGGCGTAGGCGGCGGCTGAGACGAGCGACAGCGCGACGGCGGCCAGGGTGGCGTTCATCGCCCGGTCCCGGAGGAGGCGTAGGAACGGCCGGAGCCGTAGGGCGTGGCGACCGCGTGGGCCGGCACGCCGGCCACGGACGGCCAGGGCAGGGGCGCCCTGACCGGTTCCGCGCGCGGCAGCCGCAGCGCCGCGAACACGACCGAGAGCAGCGCGGCGACCACGATCGAGTCCAGCCAGTAGTGGTTGGCGGTGCCGACTATGACGAGCAGGGTGATCGCCGGGTGCAGCAGCCACAACCAGCGCCACCGCGAGCGGGTGGCGACGACGAGGCCGACGCCGACCATGACCGCCCAGCCGAAGTGCAGTGAGGGCATGGCGGCGAACTGGTTCGCCATCGAGTCGGTGGCGGGCGTCGCCCCGTACACCGTCGGTCCGTAGACCTGCCCGGTGTCGACGAGGCCGGTCGCGGCGAGCAGCCGCGGCGGGGCGAGCGGAAAGAGCAGATGCAGGGCCAGCGCGGCGCCGGTGAGCACGGCGAGAATGCGGCGCGACCAGACGTAGTGACGCGGGCGGCGCCAGTACAGCCAGGCGAGGAAGAGCAGGGTGGCCGGGAAGTGCACGGTCGCGTAGTAGGCGTTCGCCAGGTGGATCAGCGTCTCGTCATGGAGCAGCAGAGCCTGTACGGCGCCCTCGCCGGGCAGGTGCACAGCGCGTTCGAGATCCCATACGTGCCCGGCGTTGCGGAACGCCTCGTCGACGTGACCGTTGGCCGCCTGACGGCCGAACTTGTAGATGACGAAGAGTCCTACGACGAGAAGAAGCTCGCGGACGAGGGGCGGTCGGGCAGAAGTGTCCGGCTCCCGATCGGCGGGCCTGCTACCGGCGAACATCACCCGGTGCCCCTTTGCTGACGAAGCGGTGTTTCGGCGGCGTGGACGGATTCCAGGCCGTATCGATACGCCAGTGTACCGATACGCGAACGTATCGGAACACCTGCGTATCGGTACACTGGCGTATCGAGGACCTCGTCGCAGAGTCGCAGAGAGGGAAAGCGCATGTCGTCGCTGGAAACGGAGCCGGAGCAGGCCACCGCGTCGCGCCGCTCGAAGATCACGCCGGAGCGGGCCCAGGAGCTCTACACGGCCGTGCTCGACATGCTCAGGGAGAGCGGCTACGAGTCGCTCACCATGGAAGGCGTCGCCTCCCGGTCCCGTTGCGGCAAGTCCACGCTCTACCGTCAGTGGGGTTCGAAGCCCGAGCTGGTCGTCGCCGCGCTGCACGGAACCCGGCGCGGACTGCTGGGCCGGATCGACACGGGCACACTGGCCGGGGACCTGCGTGAAGCGGCGCGCGTCATCGGCGAGGGCTCCGGGCGCGACACGCCCCTGATGCTGGCCCTGAGTCATGCCGCGCTGCAGAGCCCCGAGCTGCTGTGCGCAATGCGCGAGTCGCTGATTCTGCCCGAACTGGCAGCGATCGACGCCATGGTCGCGCGCGGCGTGGAGCGCGGCGAGGTGGCCGCGGACAACCCGGCCAGGGAGTTCGTCTCCGCGCAGCTACTGGGCGTGGTGCGCGCCCGCCCACTGCTGGAGTGCACCTACGCGGACGAGACGTTCCTCGTCCGCTTCATGGAGGGTGCCGTCTTTCCCGCACTCGGCCTGGACGCTCACGCGTCCGGGTCCTGACAGACGTGGGCCGTCGCTCCGGCGGATGACGACGGTCCACCCGCGCCGCACCGTGGGGACGGGGGCGGCGCACCACCCTGCCGGCCGGCGACTTCTGCGGAAGTCACCGGCCGGCCGCGTTTCTCCGCCGGGAAACGGGTCCCACCGGACCCGACGGACCCTCGTCGGCCCCTTCCCTCTCCCACCCCCTTTTCGTCCCCTTGACGATATAGGGACACTCCCGTTATCGTCCCCATGACGAGAACGAGGGGGCCCAACATGGCCGACATCACCCGGCGCTTCGGCTGGCGCCATCTGCGCTCCGCGCCCACCGCCCACATCCGCCACCACAAGCGCGGCCGGCTCACCCACGACGGGGCGGGGCTGAGCTTCTGGTACCGGTCGCTGAGCGCCGCGCTCTCCGAAGTACCGGTCAACGACCGCGAACTGGCCATGGCGTTCCACGCCCGCACCGCCGACTTCCAGGACGTCACCGTCCAGGCGACCGTGACGTACCGGATCAGCGATCCCGCCGAGGCGGCCGCACGCCTCGACTTCTCCGTCGATCCCGACACCGGCGCCTGGCGCGGTGCGCCGCTGGAGCAGATCGCGACGCTGCTCACCGAGACGGCCCAGCAGCACACCCTGGACGTCCTGGCCCGCACCCCGCTGGCCGGCGCGCTCGTGGACGGTGTCGCCGCGGTACGCGAACGAGTGGCGACCGGCCTCGCCGGCGAACCACGGCTGCCCGCCACCGGCATCGACGTGGTGGCCGTGCGCGTCGTCGCGATCCGCCCAGAGGCCGAGGTGGAACGGGCCCTGCGCACCCCCGCCCGCGAGCAGATCCAGCAGGAGGCGGACCGGGCCACCTACGAACGCCGGGCCGTGGCCGTCGAGCGTGAGCGGACGATCGCCGAGAACGAGCTGGCCAGCCAGATCGAGCTCGCCCGTCGCGAGGAGCAGCTGGTCGACCAGCGCGGCACCAACACCCGCCGCGAGGCCGAGGAGCACGCGGCGGCCGACGGGGTGCGCGCCGAGGCGGAGGCGGCCCGCACGGTGCGCATCGCCCGTGCCGAGGCGGAGGCGGCCCGCGAGATCGGCGCGGCCCGCGCCGAGGCGCAGGCGGCCTGGCTGCGGGTGCACGCCGAGGCGGACACCGCGACGCTGCACGCGCTGGCTGTGACCCGGCTCGCCGAGAACCTGCCGCGCATCGACAGCCTCACCCTCTCCCCCGACGTCCTCACCGGCCTGCTCGCCAGGCTCGGCGGCCCGGCCCCGGAGACCCGGGCGTGAGCCTGGCCCCGCGAGCGGTACTGGTCCACCGCACCACCGAGTACGAGGAGCTGCTGGCCCGGCACGGCACGCACGGCCAGGCCGCGTTCTTCCTCTCCAGCCGGGGCCGGTCCATCGACGAGGTGGCCCGGCGGCACGAGCGGACCCGGCAGGCGCTGGCCGACGTGGCGGCGGCCGTTCCTCTCCAGTGGCGCCGCTCCCGGGTGGAGCGGGCAGATCTGGACCGGTTCCTGTTCGCACCCGAGGACGTCGTGGTCGTCGTCGGCCAGGACGGGCTGGTCGCCAACGCCGCCAAGTACCTCTCCGGCCAGCCGGTCGTGGGCATCGACACCGATCCCGGCCGCAATCCCGGCGTCCTGGTCCGCCACCGGCCCGCCGACGCGGCCGCCCTCCTGCGGGCCGCAGTGGCGCCGGGCGGCCGGGCGGACGAGCTCACCATGGTCGAGGCGGTGGCCGACGACACCCAGCGGCTCCTGGCCCTCAACGAGATCTACCTCGGCCCGTCCGGACACCAGACGGCGCGCTACCGGATCGGCGCGGAACCGGTCGGCTCCCCCGCGGAGTCGCAGGCCTCGTCCGGTGTCCTGGTCGGCACGGGGACCGGCGCCACCGGGTGGCTGCGCTCCCTGTGGCAGGAGCGCCGCAGCCCGCTCGCACTGCCCGGACCGACCGACCCCCGGCTGCTCTGGTTCGTCCGGGAGGCCTGGCCGTCACCGGCGACGGGCACCTCGCTCGTCTCGGGTGAGCTGGCCCGCGGCCAGGGTCTGCGGCTGACCGTCGAGTCCGACCGGCTGGTGGTCTTCGGCGACGGCATGGAGGCGGACGCGCTGGAACTGACGTGGGGCCAGACCGTGCGGCTCGGCATCTCGGCCACCTCGCTGCGACTGACCGGCTGACCGCCGCCCGGCGCCCGGGCCGAGGCCCCGGACCAGGGTCGAGGCCCGGACCGGCGTCTCGGACCGGGGCACCCGGACCGGGCAATGACGGCGCGCGGCCGTCAGCGTACGACGGTCACCGCCGGCCAGGGCCCACACCTCCCGCGGAGTCCCGTGCCCCCGGGCGTACGCCCTCGATCGACGCCACGGGAACACTACGCAGCAGGCATCCGTTCCGGGCGCCTGCCTCGGCCTGTGCGCCGGCCCCGCCCGTAGGATCTACGCCCCGTACCGGTCACCGAACCTCTTGAGGAACACCATGGACAGCGCCGCGACGCCCCCCGTCCCCGCCCGCAACTCCCGCCCGCCCCTGGCCCAGGCGGCACTGGGCGTCGGCGTGCTCGTACAGGACGGGCAGGGGCGGATCCTGCTCGGCCGGCACCACAGCGGCACCTGGGAGCTGCCCGGCGGCAAGGTCGACCCGACGCACGAGTCGATCGCGGCTGCGGCGGTGCGTGAGCTCCGGGAGGAGACGGGGCTGGTGGCCGCCGAGAGCGAGGTCCGTGTCTTCGCGATGCTGCACGACGTGATCCACGGGATCAACCGGGTGACGATGGCCGCGCTGGTCACCGTCGGGGACGGCACCGCGCAGGTGACCGAACCCCATCTCATCAGCACGTGGCAGTGGACTCGGCCCGAGGAACTGCCGACGCCGCTCTTCGACCCCTCGGCACAGATCCTCGCGGCCTGGCGCCCCGGTCTCGGCATCGCGCACCCGCCCGTCCACAGGCTGGACATCGTGACCGAGAGCACACAGGCTCAGGCCTACATCAATTAATAGTTTGCCTAGGGCTCATAGGCAGAGTTAGCGTCGTCGGTATGAAGGCCGTGACCGAACAGGACATCCGCGCATCGTTCGTCAACTGCTCCAAGGGAGAGGCCGGGCGGCTGCCGCTGCCCCGCGATCTCGACGAGCTGCCGTGGGACGATCTCGACTTTCTGGGCTGGCGTGATCTCTCCGCCCCGGGGCGGAGCTACATCGTCACCGAGCGCGCGGACAAGTTGACCGGGATCTCGCTGCGCTTCCCCTCCCAGCAGCGTGGATTCCTCCACCGGAGCATGTGTTCGCTCTGTCTGACCACGCACCCCGGCAGCGGGGTGTCGCTGATGACCGCTCGCAAGGCGGGTCCGGCGGGGCGCGAGGGCAATTCGGTCGGGCTGTACATGTGCACCGACCTGGCCTGCTCGCTCTATGTGCGGGGGAAGAAGGCCGTGGCGTCGGGTGCCCGCTTCAAGGAGTCGCTGACCCTGGAGGAGCAGATCGACCGCACGACGGCCAATCTCTCCGCGTTCGTCGCCAAGCTCTTCTGAGCCGGGCGGGACGACCGTGCCCGCCCCGAGGGTCGTCGGGGCGGGCACGGCACGGCGTACGGACCGGCTACCGAGCGGTGCGCCGTGCGGCGACCGCCGCGTAGTCCGGCGCCGCGTTCTGCTTGCCCGTGACGCCTCCCAGGACGGTGCCCTGGTTCACCAGCCCGACCGCGTCGGGTCCGACACCGCTCTGTTCGGCGGTGACGGCCAGCGCGATGGTGTTGTCACCCTGCGGCTTCAGGAATCCGGCGGGGATGACGAACTCCTTCTGGGGTCCGACGTTGTTGACGTACTGGCCGGTGTTCCAGCCGTTGACGAAGACCTGGACGCGGTACTTGTCCGCCTTCGCACTGTCGTCGGTGATCCGCAGGCCGACCGCGGTGTCCGCGCCCTTGGGCAGGTTCAGCCGGGCCGTGGTGCGGTACCACTGCACGCCCGGGCGCTCGCTCTTGAGCGCGCCGGTGCGCGCCCAGGACGTGTCCGGTGCGCCCGGCAGGTGCCAGCCCATGCGTTCGCCGTACAGCCCTCCGTTGTTGTAGACCCCGCGCGCGGTGTCCACGGGCTTCGGCCCGCCGAGGGCGCCCTGGATCCGCCAGTCGACCTTGCCCGCTCCGGCGATGTCGACGTCGGCCAGACCCCGGCCTCCCTTGGACCGGCCGTCCGAACTCCAGTCCTCGTACTGGCCCATGTTCCGCACCAGGACCGCCAGTACGGCGGGCTTGCCCGGCTCGACCAGTCCCGCAGGGACCGTATGGGTGGCTGTGCCGTCACCCTGGGCGCCGAGGTAGCGGCCGTTCAGCCAGACGAGAGCATGGCCGGCCGTGCCGGTCCTCACCGTGACCTCGACCGTGCTGCCCGCGGTGGCCGGTGTGTAGTGGCCGCGGTACCAGGTGTCGCCCTCGTGGAATCCGTACTCGTCCGTGTCCAGCACGACTCCGGAGACCGCCCCGGGCCCGTGGCGCGGATTGGCGGCCGTGGTCCGGTCCGCCGCCGTCCAGCCCGAGTCGTCGAACGCTGCCGTCCGTTCGGGATCGGACCCGGCGGTGCGCCAGGTGTCCAGGGCCGGCAGCGACACGTCCGCGGGGCCGGGCAGGTCGGCCACGAGTGCTCCCGCGGCGTCGCGGCTCGTCGTCAGGACCCGGTTGTTCCAGGTGAGGCCGGACACGCCGGTGGGAGCGAAGACGCGCACCTGGCCCGCCTCTCGGGTGTCACCCGTCAGATCGAGCCGGGACCCGCTGACCTGGGCCGTCCGTGCGAGCTCCGGCCCCAGGACGAGCACATCGCTGCTCCCCGCGTCGAGCTGCCAGGTGTCCGCGATGCCGTCCCGGTCGGAGATCACGACCGTGAGTACGCGGCCGCCCCCCGAGACGCGCACCGTCCGGGTGCCGTCGTGCACGTAGTTGATCCGCAGGTCCTTGCGCTCCGGGTCCCAGGTGGTCTCCACCGGGGCTCCGTCCAGGGTGGTGACCTCGGGCTTCTCCTCGTAGCGCAGGACGGTCTCGCCGTCCGTGCCCTTCGCCCCGTCGAGAACCAGCAGATCGCGTCCGGCGTTCAGCTGGGTGAGCACCTGGGAGGTGGAGTAGACGAGCCGGTGGGGACCGAAGGCGTAGTCCGCCACGAGGGTCGCGGCGTCACGCCCGTCCACGGTGACCGCTGTGCCCTGTTTCTGCGGGACACGGGGGTAGGCGGCGTCGCCCGGGGGTGTACCGGGCTCCGTGGTCGGACTCGTGTCGATGGCGTCGACGGAGACGAAGGTTCCCTGGGACGCGGCCGTGCCCTTCTCGCCGGTGACGACGATCTTGAGCGTGTGCGGACCCGCACCGAGGTCGTTCGCCTCGTACAGGACCCTTTGGAAGACGGGTGACGCGGCGTAGCTGTCGACCGTCGTCTTCTTCACGCCGTCGACGTACACGTCCGCGGTGCCGTGGTTGGAGGAGTCCGGCCCGATCCAGCGCACGGTCGGTCCGTCGAAGGCGGCTTCGACGCTGTCACCGGCCACCGAGGAGAACGTCTCGTCGTCCTTGTAGTCCCCGCCGGTCCACGACTGACCGGACGCGCGGTCCCAGGAACCGGTGAACTTCAACGCTGCGGTGTCCGAGTCGTTCCAGGCGTACGAGGGATCCTCCGGCGGAACGGGAGGGGTGGCCAGGTCCAGGGGAAACGTGACCCGGCTGGTCGTGGTGTCGTTGGAATCGGGGTGGCGCAGCGTGATCAGCCGCATGCCGTTGCCCGAGACGGAGGTGTCGCCCGCCTCCTCGGTGGACAGGCGCTGCTGGGCCCTGACGGGGCCGCCGCCCGTGACGGTGACCGGCGGGGCGGTGACGGCCCGGGCCGAGGCGATCGGCTTCACGGCGTTCTGCAGGTAGCCGAATTCCTTCTGGACGGCGAGCTTCGGGGTGATCGCGCGGTTCTCGGCGATCGCCGCCCCGTAGTCGTACGAGGTGAATCCGGAGCCGGGGTCGCCGGTCCAGCCCCAGTTGGTGCCGCCGTACTCCATGTAGGAGTTGAACAGGGTGGCCCCGTTGGCGAGGTTGTTCACGGCGAACTGGCGGATGAACGCGGCGTCCGTGAACTTCGCGCACTCGTCCGTCTGGAAGTCCCGGCCCCAGGCGGTGAACGCACCGCCCTGCCCTTCGGCGATGAAGACGGGCGTGCCGGGCGAGTACCCGCGGATGCGGGTCTCGTAGTCGCTCAGTCGGCCCCGGCCGCCTGCGCAGTCGAAGCCCAGCGGATACGTGTCGAAGGCGTAGAGATCCAGCTCGGACCCACCGGGCCCGCCCGGCACGTTCCAGCCGTGGCCGTTGCCGTAGTCGTTGTGGAACAGCGGGACGGTGATGCCCTGTCCGACGACGGCGCTCTGCAGTTTCTCGATGTAGTCGATGTGCTTGGCCGAGTTGTCGATCTGCTCGTTCTCGACCTGGTAGGCGATGACGCTGCCGCCGCCGTCGGTGATCTGGTGCCTGCCGATAATGGCGTTGACGGCCTTCAGCCACTCCAGGTCGGCCGCCAGGTTCTGCGGGTCGGCCGTGCGCTGCTCACCCCCGTGGGTGGTCATGTACGCCGGCAGGCCGCCCATGCTCACCTCGGCGTTGATGTACGGGCCGGGGCGGGCAATGACGTAGAGGCCCTCCTGTTCGGCCATGGTCAGGAGCCGGTCGACGTCGCGGACGCCGGTGAAGTCGTAGGAGCCGGGTTCGCTGGAGTGGTAGCCCCAGAAGAAGTACAGCGACACGGCGTTGAAGCCGGACGCCTTGAGTTTCTGCAGGACGTCGCGCCACTGGTACGGGCTCGGCAGCCGCCAGTAGTGGAACTCGCCGGACCACACGACCAGCCGCTCGCCGTCGATCTTGAGCGACTTCTCGTCCCAGGCGACGGTGTGGGGACGGTTGTCGTTGCCGGGGAAGGGATGGCTGACGGCTGCCGCGGCGGCTGCGGGGGCTCGCGCGGACCGGTCCGCGGTGTGCGCGGACACCGGCAGGGGTGAGGCGAGGGACAGCAGGAGGCCGGTGGCCAGGCCGCCGACGACGGCGCGGCGTCGTAAGACGCCCGGCCGGTGGGGGTGGTTCGTCATGAACGCCCTTTCGCTGGTGTGCGGATGGTGCGGTTCATCCGTCGTACGGGGCCGGACCGGCCGGCCCCGTACAACGTGGTCCTCTTCTCGGGAAGAGGGTGTCCCGACTACTGCATCCGGCTCGCGGCCTGCGCGAGGAAGGTGTCGAGCACGCCGTCGCCGACCTTGGGCCGGACGCTGCCCCACGAGTTGCGCGGCGGGTCGACCCGCACGGCGCGTGCCTGGTCCTGCAGCCCCTGCGAGGCGGCGAGCAGGCGCGCGGCCGCGTCCTTGTCGCCCGTGCTCCAGGCGTCGAGCGCGTCCAGCGTCGTCACCGCCGCACCGCCCCACAGCGCGGTGGCGTCCAGCCAGGGCGCGGAGTCGGTGACGAATCCGGGCTGGACGGCGCCGCCGCGGATGGCCTCGGGAGCGTTCCTGACGGCGTTGGCGTACGGGCGCAGTTCCGCGAGGGCGCCGGTCCGGTCGCCGGCGTCCCACGAGGTCCAGAACTCCGCCGTGCGGCGGGCGAGTTCGGGAGCCTGGGGCTGCCAGGGCGTGGCGCCGAAGGTGGGCGCCAGGTGTTCGAGGTCGCCGAGGACCAGCAGGGCCTCGGTCGCCGCCCGGTCGCCGCCCGCGAGGTAGGACATGGCCCGGCGCCACTCGGAGCGTGCGTCGTAGGCCGTGTCGTTCCAGGCGAAGCCCGCCGCCCCGAAGACGGCGATCTTGCTGGCGTACGGCTGGTTCATGGGGTTCGCCACGATGCCGGTGAGGTGTGTGGACAGGCCCGCCTCACGCTTGTCGTACGGTGCGAGGAGCAGCCGCCCGCTGGTGTTCCCGTAGTCGTTGACGGGGTAGTTGTCCCACACGAACACCTTGCGGCCGAACAGCTTCGCCGCTCCTTCGGCCTGCTGGTCGGTGATGCTCGGCGGCACGACGTCGGTGCCGGTCCACATCACCTCGATCGCGGGGTCCAGCGTGGCGCGCAGGGTCTGCTTGTACGCGGTGTCGGTCAGGTCCCCGTATTCGGTCGGCACCATCTGCAGCGGCTGTGTGCCCGGGTGGGTGGCGATGAAGTCGTGCTGCAGGCCGTTGAGGAGGTCGACCTGCGCCTTGGCGGCGGCCTCGCGGCCGGGTTCGCCGAACTTCGCCCGGTCACCCTCGCAGTTCCAGCGGGTGTAGCTGATGTCGTCCAGCGGGATGGAGAACGCCCGTGTGCCCAGGTCGTACATGGCCTGGAGCTTGGCGTCGAGGTCCTTGCGGTGGGCCGCGTCGGAGTAGCAGATGGACTCGCCCGGGGAGACGGCGAAGGTGAACCGGACGTGGTTGGCGGTGGCCCGCTGCACCAGTTGGCCCAGCTCCGCGAGCTTGTCGGCGGGGTAGGGTTCGCGCCACTTGCCGCGGTGGTACGGGTCGTCCTTGGGCGCGTAGATGTAGGTGTTGGCCTTCACGTCGCCGTAGAAGTCCATCTGGTCGAGCCGCTCGGCATGTGTCCACGGCGTTCCGTAGAAGCCTTCGATGGTGCCGCGCAGCGGCATGGAGGGGAAGTCGGCGGCATACGCCCCGGCCACCTTCCAGCCCTTGCCTGCGCGCGTGAACAGCTGGCGCAGCGTCTGCACGGCGTAGAACTGTCCGGCGGCGTCCGTGCCGCCGAGGGCCGCCGACCGGCCGGGCCCGTGCCCGGAGACCCGCAGTGCGTAGCCCTCCGCGTGGTCGGGAGCCGCCGTGGTGCCGAGTGCGCGGGCGATGTCCGGACGGGTGGCGGACCCCAGCCGCACGGTGAGCAGGCCTGCGGCCGCCGCAGGTACATGACCGGGTGTCACGACGTCGACCCGGCCGGCGCCGTGCGCCTTGAGCTCGGCGACGAGGCGGTCGAGCGCCGCGGTGTCCGTCGCGTCGTCGGCGACGACGAGCACCCGGCCGGTGACGGTGGCGTCGGATCCGGAGCGGCCGATGGACTGCGGGGCGGGTGAGACCGGTGGGAGGGCGGTGGCGGTGGCACCTGCCGGACCGGCAGGCCGGGTGGCGCCGGCGGGCGATGCCAGGCACATCACGGCGGTTGCCGTGGCCAGCAGGCATGCGAGCGTGGTCACATCGCGACGTCTCACAGAGTCTCCAAGTGGTCTAAACCAGCGAAGTGTTCAGGAGAATCCCGCACCACAGCGGGGCCGTCAAGGACTTTCGTTCGATCCTGTTTGGTCTAGACGTTTAATAATGTTGGATACCGGGCGGTCGATGGGCAGACCGGTCGACCGGCTCCGCCGGCCCGGGGCCGCGGAACCGGTCGACCCGCTCCCAGGTCAGCTGATGCCGACCGTCACCTCCGAGGGGACCAGCCGCGTCCCGTCGGCCAGCCGGAACTCCAGCGTGATCCGGTGCGTGCCGGACGCCGCTTCCGCGGTGGCGCGCACGGCGACACGCTGGGCACCGCCCTCGGTTCCGCGCACCTTGAGCGTGCCGTTCGCCGGCTCCAGGAGGACTCCGTCGGGCGCGGTGGCGGACCAGTGGACGGTGTGACCGGTGAAGTCGACGTCCTGGGCCTCGACATCGAGCGCCGCGGCGTCACCGCCCGGTGCGAGCACCAGGGACGCCGGGTTGCCGAAGCCCGCCGCAGGGCTCGCGTAGGTGTCGACGACACCCTGGCGGATGCCCGCGTCGTCGTACGGTGCCTGGCCCTGCGGGCCGTTCCACCGCCACCAGGCCTGCATGTTGGGCAGGCAGATCCCGTTGAACCGGTTGCGGTGCACGAGCGCCCGGTACTCCCGGCGGGCGGCGTCGAGTTCGGCGCTGCCCGCCTGCGCCAGACCGATCCTCATGTCGGCCAGGGCGATGTCGATGTTGCGGGTCAGCCGGTCGAGCAGGGTGCGGGGCGCCGCGCCCGTCACCTGCCCGGTGGCCTCCTGGAGTGCCGCACGGGCCTGGGTGTAGTTGGTGGTGAGTACGGCGGGCCCATGGGTGTCCGGGTCGAAACGCGTCAGGTCGTAGTAGCGACGCATCGCGGCTGCCGCTCCGGTGCCGAAGCGGGCCTGGAGGTAACCGTCGAGGAAGGCGCCCGCGTCCAGGCCGCTGTCCCAGGCCAGCGCGGCGAACAGGCTCTGGACGTGTTCGTACGTGATCCAGTCGCCCGGCTCGCTGTACATCCCGTAGCCGTTGAGCCCGAGCCCCGCCTCGAAGCCGACGTCACCCGCGATGGTGGCGAGCGGGTGCACCGGCAGACTGCGCCAGCGGTAGCGCCGGTAGTACTCGTACATCGCCAACGGGCCCCGGTGCGTCGTGCGCCAGGCCCGCAGCGCGTTGGCGAACGACACGTTCGCACTGATCGCGGGGTCGCCGAGGTGGCCGTCGTAGTTCCGGGAGTACGGGGCGAAGTCCACGATGACCTCGGGGTCGCTCGCGTACTCCGGGTCGGGCGGCCGCACCGTGGAGGCGTACGCGATCCGTTCGACCCGGACGCCGGGCAGTTCTTCCCGCAGCACCCGGACGAGCTCGTTGACCACCACCGATTCCGCGTTGGCGGGGCTGCCGTAGCGGTCGAGAACGGGCTTCTGGAAGGCACCGACGTCCGGCGGCCAGCAGTCGAAGACGGTGATCTCCGGGCGCTCCCGGAGGAAGCCGACGACCTTGGCCACGTACGCGTCCAGGGCCTCGGGGTTGTAGATGTCGAAGAGCGGTCCGCCGGATTCGTAGAACTGCGGGTAGTCGGCCTCCGGCAGGAAGCTGTCGTAGCCGTGGCCGCCGGTCTCGATACGCAGGGCGCGCTTGCCCGCCTCACGGACCAGCACGTCGCGCACCCCGTCGTACGTCGTGACGCCGAGGCCCAGGTAGTCCGTCGGGTAGACGAAGGTGTTCAGCCGGTTCTTCGCCATCCAGTCCAGCAGCGGCGGCAGGCTTGCCGCGGTGTGGCTGAAACCCTCCTCGGCGTACTGCCGTCGCAGCTGCGAGCCCGGGCGGTCGGTGAGGCGCACGGGCGGAAGGCCGAGCGTACGGCTGCCCGGTACGTACTCGTGGTGGCCCTCGTACGCGGGGAAGGCGGGGGCGAAGAAGCGCACGCCGGTCCGTTCCAGGAGGGCGTAGACGGCGTACAGCGGAGCCCGGTCACCGGTGCCGGTCAGCAGGAGGCAGGTGTCGTCACCGAGGAGGGTGAAGGAGTCCTCGGGGGCGCCGGCGAGTTCACGGCCGGCGTCCGCGAGCGCGGCCGCGGGTATGCCGTCCCGTCCGCCGGTCCCCGCGCGCAGCGCCACGAGGCCGGTGACACCCTCGGGCAGGGCGGTTCCGGGATCGGGGACGGCGCGCAGCGGGAGGCGGGCGCCGGTGATCCGGTAGAGGTAGTCGCGCAGTTCGGTGGCGGCGAACTGCGCGCTGCCACTGCCCCACCAGAGCACCGAGGCGCGGGCCCGGCCGCCGGAGGCCACCCGGAGCGGGGCACCGACGGCCTGTGCGGTGGCTGCCGTGGCCTCGGTGGCGGTGATCCCCGGCAGGAGGGCCGCGCCGGCCAGGCCGGCCGTCCCCACGAGGAATCCGCGCCGTCTCATGGCGCTCGATGCGGTGGTGCGGTCTTCGTGCGAGGCGTCGTTCATGAGCGGTCCGCCTTTCCGGCTGCGGCGTAGAGGTCGCCGAGGTAGTAGTCCGATGCCTTGCCCGCGTTGGGCAGCTTCCCCATGCGGTTGAAGACCCCGGCCAGCTCGTCGAACCAGCCGTCGACCGTGCCGTCCTGGGTGAGCTTCGTCAGCTCGGACGAGGGCAGGATCTTCACGTACTTCGTGGAGCCCTTGAGCTGACCGGCCGGCAGCTTCAGGAAGTCCGCGGCGACGGTCTCCGACTCCTCCGGATGCGCCGCGATCCAGTCACCGGCCTCCTTCAGCACCCCGGTCACCTTCTTGACGAGTTCGGGATCCCCCGAGGCCAGCTTCGGCTGCGTGACGAAGACATTGGGGAAGGTCAGCTTGGGGTAGTAGTCCTGCGTCTCGCTGATCTCCTTGAGACCGGGGACGTTCTTCTTCATCGTGTCGATCAGCGGGTACCAGGTGGCGGCCGCGTCGACCTGGCCGGAGGAGAACGCCGTGACGACGGTCGAGGCGTCCATGGCGACCTTGGTGACGTCGTCCGGCTTCAGACCGGCTTCGTTGAGCGCCAGGTTGAGGATCATGTCGCCGGAGGTGCCTTCGGCGACGGCCACCTTCTTGCCCTTGAGGTCGGCCGGCTTCTCGATGCCGGAGCCGGGCCGGGCGATGACCCGGTCGGCGAGGCCCAGCATGTTGACGGAGACGATGGACGCGCGGCCGGAGGCGGGCAGCCAGAGGGCGCCCGGGCCGAGGTAGCCGAAGTCCAGGCTGCCGGACCCGAGAGCCGTGACCTGGAGCGGCCCGTTGGTGAAGACCTTCAGCTCGGGGGTGACGCCCGCCTTCTTCCACAGCCCCTGCTTCTGGGCGACGGCCAGTGCGACGGAGCCGCTGTAGTCGGCGATGTAACCGAACTTGATCTTCTGCGGTCCGCCCCCGGCGGCGTCCGAGGAGTCGTCCCCGCAGGAGGTGGCGGTGGAGACGAGCGCCAGGGCCAGAAGCAGTCCGGCGGTTCGGCGGCGGACGGCGGGGATCGACTTCATGACAGCATTCCTTCGAGCGGGGCGGGCTGGTGGTGGACGGCGTGCCAGACCTGGGTACGCAGTTCGGCGAACTCGGGTGACAGGCGCTGTTCCTCGGTACGCGGATAAGGAAGCGAGACCGGGATGATCGTGTGGATGCGGCCCGGGCGGGCCGCCATGACGACGACACGGTTGGCGAGGAAGACCGCCTCGTCGACGTCGTGGGTGATGAACATGACGGTGCGCCGGTCGCGTCCCCAGGTGTCCAGGAGCGATTCCTGCATCCGGACCCGGGTGAGCGAGTCGAGCGCGCCGAAGGGTTCGTCCATGAGGAGGACCTTGGGGTCCACTGCGTAGGCGCGGGCGATGGCGCAGCGCTGTTTCATGCCTCCGGAGAGCGTCTTGGGCAGGGAGTCGGCGAAGTCGGTGAGGCCGACGAGTTCGATGACCTCACGGGCCCTGCGCCGGCGCTCCGCCTTCTTGACGCCCGCGACCTTGAGTCCGTACTCGACATTGGCGGTGACGGTCATCCAGGGGAAGAGCGCGTACTGCTGGAAGATGACGCCCCGTTCGGGGGCGGGCCCGTGGACGGGTGCGCCGTCGACGGTGACTTCTCCGTCGGTGGCGTCCAGGAGTCCGGCGGCGATGTTCATCAAGGTGCTCTTGCCGCAGCCGGACGGGCCTACGACGGTGACGAACTCGCCGTCGTCGATGTCGAGGCTGACTCGGTCCAGGGCCAGGAATTCCCCGCCCTTGACCGCGAAGTCCCGTGTCACGTCTTTGAATTGGATGGTGGGCATGGTTACCGCCGTTCCTGCCAGTGAGTGAGCCGGCGCTCGGCGAGAAGGAGCAGCCGGTCCATGGCGAGTCCGATCGCGCCGATCGCGATGAGCTGGACGAAGATGGTCGGCAGGTCGTAGTAGACCTGCGCCTGCTGCATCCGGTAGCCCAGCCCGCCCTGGGCCGCGATGAGTTCGGCGGCCACGACGGTCGCCCAGGAGGCGCCGAGCCCGATCCGCATGCCGACCAGGATGAACGGGGTGGAGGCGGGCACGACGACGCCGAGGAAGACCTGCGGGTCGCGGGCGCCGAGCACCCGGGCCGCGTTGACGAGGGTGACGTCGACGGAGACGACCCCCTGGAAGGTGGAGACGACACAGGACAGGAACGAGGCCAGGAAGATGACGAAGATCTTCGGGGTCTCGTCGATGCCCATGAGGACGATGGCGAGCGGGATGATCGCGAGCGGCGGCACCATGCGGAAGAACTGCAGCCAGGGTTCGATCAGCCTGCGGACGACCGGGTACCAGCCCATGAGGAAGCCGACGGGAATCGCCAGGGCGACACCGAGGACATAGCCGATGAGGACGCGTTTCAGGCTGGCGCCCGCGTCTTCGAGGAGCGTGCCGTCGGCGATGAGATCACCTGCGCGGCGGGCCACGGCGACGGGGCCGGGGAAGCCCTCGATGCCGCTGTTGGCGAGCACCACCCAGACCAGCAGCCCCAGCACGGCGGAGGCGAGGCCGAGCAGGGTGTTGGCGACCCGGCCGGTTCCCCGCTTCTTCCTGGTGCCGCGCGCCTCCTTCGGGGACGACGGTTTCGTGCCCTGCGGGCCCGGTGGACTCGTCCGTTGTTCCTCGACGGTTTCGGTCGGTGTCTTCATGCCACTTCCTCCGCGACGCCGTCGACGTCCGCGGCCCGGTCGCCGCCGATGTCGGCCATGTAGCTCATCCAGGTGTAGGCCGGGTCGCCGCGGCGCAGCAGCTCGCGGTAGAGCCGGACGGTGAGATCGCGCCGGACCTCCGCGTAGGCGGGCGCTTCGTACACGTTGTGAAGTTCGTGCGGGTCGGTCTCCAGGTCGTACAGCTCGTGCACGCTCTCCGGGTTGTGCACCAGCTTGTGGCGCCGGTCGCGGAGCATGCGCTGGGAGTACGGGAAGTGGTGGCCGTGGAACTCGGCGACGATCTCGTCGCGGGTGTCCCCGGCTCCGGCCCCGTTGAGCAGGGGCAGCAGGCTGGTGCCGTCGCACAGCTCGGGCACGGGTGCCCCGGCCAGTTCGAGAATGGTCGGGTTGAGGTCGATGAGGGAGGCGAAGTCGTCGCTGACCTGGGCGGGGGCGCCGGGGACGCGGGCGATGCCGGGGATGTTGTAGATGTCCTCGTACATCGCCGGGCCCTTGTCGTTGAGCCGGTGGGCCCCGGTGAACTCGCCGTGGTCGGCGGTGAAGAAGACCGCGGTGTCGTCCCACAGGCCGTGCCCCTTGAGCGCCTCGATCAGCCGGCCGGCCTGGTGGTCGATCATCGTGACGTAGCCCCAGTAGACGGCGATGAGCTTGCGCCAGGCGGCGGCGTCGAAGGCGTCCGAGGACCAGTACGCGCTGTACTGGCGCTGTACCTCGGGCTTCCCTGCGAAGGTCTCGGCCATCGAGGCCGGGAGGGGCACGTCGTCGGGGTCGTACAGGTCGTAGTAGCTGTCCGGGATCAGGTAGGGCAGATGCGGTCCGTACCAGTGGCAGGACAGCATGAACGGTGTGCCGTTCGCCTTCCAGTCGGCGGCGTAGCGGTCGAGCAGGCCGAGCGTGCGGTCGGTGAGGAAGGCCTCGATGGTGGCCTCGGCGGGCTGCTGGAGCCGGCCCGCGATGAGGTGGCCGCGGCCGGTGCCGTTGGCTGCGGTCCCGAAGACGGGCTCGCGTACCGAGAAGGGCGGGAAGCCGTTGTCCTCCAGCCACTTCTCGTACGAGGGATGGTGGACGGGGTTGAGCGCGCCGGGCAGGTGCTCGCCGTCCAGGCCGTAGAACTCGGGGCCGCGCTCGCGGCCGATGTGCCACTTGCCGACATGGCCGACCGCGTAGCCCTGGTCCTTCAACTGGCTCCAGAGCATGGGGTCTTCGTCGGAGAGCTCGTCCTTGCTCCCTCCGTTGCGTTCGGGGTTGTTCAGCATGCCGTGGCGGAAGGGGTGCAGGCCGGTGGCCAGCGAGGCGCGGGCCGGGGTGCAGATCGCGGTCGGGGTGTAGAAGCGGTCGAAGCGGGTCCCCTCGGCCGCGAGGGCGTCCAGGGCCGGGGTGTCGACGAGTGGGTTGCCGTAACAGCCCAGGGTGTCGACCCGGTGCTGGTCGGTCATCAGGAACAGGACGTTGCGCGGGGCCACTCGGTGCCGCCCTTTCGGTGGTCGCTCACGGTGCTGCAGGGGGCCGGCCGGCAGTCCGTCGGGTGACGTCCCGACGCGTGCCGGTGCGGGCAATTGACCGGAACTGTAGGGACGTCGAGTTTTTTACGTCAACCCTCGGGAATAAACATTGTGTGAATTCGTCCCGGACGTTGACAGAAACCCCTTGACCGATCGACCATGCGTCCATGACGGAACGAACCGATGCACTCCAACGCCTGCGCAGGGCCAACGAAGCCGCCGTACTCGGTGAGCTCCGCAGGTCGGGCGCGCTGAGCCGCGGCGAGCTGAAGGCACGGGTCGGTCTCTCCCGCACCACCCTGTTCGCGATCGTGTCCGACCTGCTCGAACGCAGGGCCGTCGTCGAGCAGCAGGCTCCCGACCCCGAGCAGCCGCGCGGACGCGGCAGGCCGGCCCTGGAGATCTCGCTCAACTCCCGTGGCGCCGAACTGATCGGCATCGATCTCCAGCGCCACCACATCCACGTGGTCGTGGCCAACTGCGCCCACGAGATCGTCGGCCGCCACAGCGCGCCCGTCCCGGCGGACAGCGGCGCGGCCGAACGGGCCGCACAGGCGATCCGCGCCGTCGAGGACCTGGTGCGGCGCGAGAACATCAGCCTCGCCCCCGTCGCGGGCATCGGCCTCGGCCTTCCCGGCTTCGTGCAGAACCCCGCCTCCGGTGACCCGCGCACCATGACGCCGTTCGCCGGCCATGTCGCCGAGGAGCTGGGCCGGCACTTCGACGCCCCCGTGCTCACCGACAACAACTCGCGGCTCGCGGCTCTCGCCGAGGTGACCTGGGGAGCGGCGCGCGGGATTGAGAACGCCGTCTATCTGCGCTGGTCGGAAGGGGTCGGTGGCGGACTCGTGGTCAACGGCTCGCTGGTCCACGGCGCCCATGGCACCGCCGGGGAGATCGGCCACACCAGCTGCGACCCCGAGGGAAAGCCCTGCCACTGCGGTGGCCGGGGCTGTCTGGAGGGCCTCATCTCCGTCCCCGCTCTGCTCGCCGCCTGCGCCGATCGCGGGGTGACGGCCGCGGACGCCGCGGAACTGATCGCGCTCGCCGCCGAGGGCCAGCCGGACACCGCGGAGGTGTTCCGGAGCGCGGCCGTCGTCGCGGGACGGGTGCTCGCCGCCCTCGCCGCCCAGGTCGACCCCGAGTGCATCGTCGTCTACGGGGAACCGGCCTCCCTCGACGCTCTCGTCCTCACACCGATCCGCGAGCAGCTCGCCGCGCTGTCCCTGCCGTCCGCGCCTCGCACCATCGAGGTACGCGGATCCACTCTCGGCGGCGAGGCTGCCGCGCTCGGCGGGGTGGCCCTGCTGCTCCGCACCACAGGCCAGGACCTCGCGGAACTCCTCGACCGCCCGGCCCCCGGCGCGGATGCCGGGGCCGGCCGGCCGCTCGACGGGGGGATCTCACGGTGAACGCCTGCTGCGGGCCCGCCCGCGAGAACACCGCGCCGGCCGCAACCACTCCCCCGGCGGACTTCCCCGTCCCCGCGCGACGCCCCGCCGACCTGCTCCGCGGCATGGTGGCGGTACCCGGCGGTCCGTTCCTGATGGGCGGCGAGGACGAGGACGCGTTCCAGGCGGACGGCGAGGGGCCGGTGCGGGAGGTGACCGTCGCCCCGTTCCGCATCGACGCGGCCGCCGTCACCAACGCCCGCTTCGCCGTCTTCGTCAAGGCCACCGGCTACCGCACCGAGGCCGAACTCATCGGCTGGTCCTACGTGTTCGGCTCCTTCGTCCCGCAGGAGGCCCGGCATGCCGTGCTGCCGGGCACCGTGCCCGGCGCCCCCTGGTGGCGCGCGGTCACCGGAGCGCACTGGCGCGCCCCCGAGGGGCCGGGCACCTCGATCGGCGACCGCCGTGACCACCCGGTGGTCCACATGTCGTGGCACGACGCGACGGCGTACGCCCGCTGGGCCGGCAAGCGGCTGCCCACCGAGGCCGAGTGGGAGAAGGCGGCACGCGGCGGACTCGTCCGGGCACGCTTCCCGTGGGGCGACGAGCTGACCCCGAACGGCCGGCACCGCTGCAACATCTGGCAGGGCGACTTCCCCGTACGCAACACCCGCGAGGACGGCTTCGCGGGCACCGCACCCGCCAAGGCGTACGCCCCCAACGGCTTCGGGCTCTACAACACCTCGGGCAATGTCTGGGAGTGGTGCGCCGACCGGTTCAGCGCCGACTGGCACGCCGAAGCCCGCCCGGAGACCCGCTCGGACCCGGCCGGGCCGCCACACGGCGAGAGCCGGGTGCTGCGCGGCGGCTCGTACCTGTGCCACCGCTCGTACTGCAACCGCTACCGGATCGCCGCCCGCACATCCAACACCCCCGACAGCACGACGGGCCACGGCGGGTTCCGCTGCGCGGTCACCCTCTGACCCCCCGCATCGCGAGTCGCGCACATCCGGCTATCCTGGCCGCCGCACCGGACACGGGGTGCCCCTCAGGGGGCTGAGAACACACCCGTCGAACCTGAACCAGTTAGCACTGGCGGAGGGATGTCTCATGTCATTGCCGTATGCCCAGGACCGGCACACAGCCGTCGAAGCACAGCCCGCATTCGACGGGCGCATGCCCACCGCCCCCGGCGACCTGCGCATCGAGGCGCACGGCATAGCCCCCGTACCCGAGGACCGCCGTTACGGCGGCCCCGGACGGCTGTTCACCGTCTGGTTCGCCCCCAACCTGACCATGACCGGGGTCTTCACCGGCACGGTCGGCATCGCGCTGGGCCTGGACTTCACCACGGCGCTCGCCGCCGTGGTGCTCGGAACGCTCGTGGGGGCCGCGCCCACCGCGTATCTGGGCACCTGGGGCAGCCAGACGGGTGCCGGTCAACTCCCGCTCGCACGGCTGGCGTTCGGCCGCGGTGTCGTACTGCCCGGCGCGCTGCAGTGGTTGTCGTCCATCGCCTGGGACGCGCTGATCGGCCTGTTCGGAGGGGACGCGCTGGCCCAGCTGTGCGGCTGGCCGTTCTGGCTCGGAGTGCTGGTCATGATGGCCGCCCAGGGCGCACTCGGCGTCCTGGGGTACGAGGTGATCCACCGGCTCCAGACGGTGATGACGTTCGCTCTGGCCGCCGCCTTCATCGTGCTCGCCACGAAGCTCCTGCACGGCGTCCAACCCGTCACCACCGGCTCGGTGCACGGTGCCGACCGGGCGGGCGCGTTCGTCCTGACCTGCACCATCGCGCTGAGTCTCGCACTGTCCTGGGCCCCGTACGCCAGTGACTTCAGCCGCTATCTGCCGCGCACCACGTCCCGGCCGCGCATGTTCTGGTGCACGCTGCTCGGCATCGGTGCCTCCTTCGTGGCGGTCCAGGCCCTCGGCCTGTGGGGGGCGTCCGTCTTCACCGATCAGACCGCGCGCGGCATCGACACACTGCTCGGCGGCGGCGCTCTCGGAGCGTTCGGGCTGCTCTCCGTGGCCCTCGCAGCACTGTGCAGCAACGCCATGAACGACTACAGCGGATCGCTGGCGTTGCAGACCATGGGGGTCCGCCTGCCGCGCCCCGTCGCCGCGGCACTCGCCGCCGTACTCGGTTTCCCCCTCGTGCTGTGGATGCACGCGGCCGACACCACGACACGTTTCCAGAACGTCCTGCTCCTCGTCGGCTACTGGATCCCCGCATTCGTCGCGATCGTCGCCGTCGACTGGACCGTCCGGGCGCGGTCCCGCAACGGTTCCCCCATCGACCTGGCCGACGAGAGCTCCCGCCGGCAGCCGTGGTGGCCGGCGCCGACCGCCTTCGTCCTCGGCTTCGCAGCGGCGACACCGTTCATGAACACCAGCCTGTACGTGGGTCCGGCCGCCGACGCGCTGCACGGGGCGGACCTCGCCTACGGCGTGGCGTTCCTCGTGGCCCTGGCGGTCTACACCCCGCTACGGCTGCGCCTCCGGCCCTGACGGCGCATGACATTTCGCCGCAGGGCCGGCTCCGCAGGCGGGCCTCAGGTCCGGTTTCGGGGCCGGAGCCTCAGCCGTTGGCCAGGGTGCGGCCGAGAAGGGGCAGCAGACGGTCCCAATGGCGTTGCAGCGCGGCAGGGTCGAAGGCATCGGTGTCGGACATGGTGAAGCCGTGAATCGTGCCGGGGTAGATCTCGGAGGTGTAGGCGACACCCGCGGCGTCCAGGAGCTGGTTGAGCTCGCCGAGGGTCCCGGGAGTCATGTCCGTCCCGGCGTGGCCGAAGTGGACCTCGCCGGTGAGACGGCTGAGGCTGCCGGGCCCGTCGGCGCCCACGGGGCCGTGGAATCCGGCGACAGCGGCCACCTTGCCCGGATGGGCCGCGGCGGTACGCACCGCCAGGAGGCCGCCTACGCAGTAGCCGGTCACCGCGACCGGTCCGGCGCCGACTTCGGGCCGGGCGGTGAGGAACCCGAGGTAGGCGTCGGCGTCGCTCAGGGCACGTTCGACGGTGTGCGCCTCGATCAGGGGCATCAACTGCTCGAACAGCTTCGCCCGGACCTCGTCCCCGATGTGCTCGGGAAGTTCGATCACCGGCGCCGGGCCGTTCCGGTAGAAGATGTTGGGGACGAGCACGTAGTACCCGTGCGACGCCAGTTCGCGGGCCATCTCCCGCAGCGCGGGCCTGATCCCGAAGCCGTCCGCGTACATCAGGACACCCGGGAACCGCTCGCCACCGTCGGGAAAGGCGGCGAAAGCGTCGGCGAGGCCGTCCGCCGTGGGAATGTGCAACGTCTTGCTGGGCATGAGCTCTCCTGTCGTGGTTGACGTGTCGAGTTCTGATCAACACGACAGGAGGCGGAGCCCGCGCGGCAGCGCCGGATCCGTGTTCCCGCAGCGGGCCGGTACCGGCCCGTGCGGCGCTCAGAGGAGCGCCGGGTAGCCGATCCGTGTGTGGCGCAGTGCCGTCCCGGTAGTCATCGCCTCACAACGTAGCCCACCGGCCGGAACCGATGCCAGGTCCCCGGACCCCCGCGCTGTTCCCACTCCACTGACCACTTCCGCACGGAGAGATACTGAGTACTATCTCAGTATGAGTACGTACGCACCAAGAGAGAGCCGCCGAGACCCGCGGTGGCCCGCCCCGGGCGTTGCTGGAGTACGACGATGAGCGCCCGCGACGACGAGGTTCCCGACGCCCGGTCACTGCTGAACTCGCTCGCCGAGGTGATCGGCCCACTGCTGGACCGTACGGCCGCGATCTTCGCGCGCCACCAGGTGCCGTTCTCCCAGGCCGATCTGCTGGTACAGATGAACGAGATGGGCGGACCGCGCCGGATGACCGTCCTCGCCCGGGCCCACGGGGTGGTGCCGCGAACCCTGACGTCCCTGGTCGACGGGCTGGAGAAGCGGGGACTCGCCACCCGCACCCCCGACCCCGACGACCGCCGGGTCGTTCTCGTCTCGCTGACGGAGAAGGGTGAGGCCCTGATGCGGCAGATCGACGAGACATCCGCACAGCTGGCCGACGAGATCTTCGCGCAGGTACCGGCCGATGACCGGGTGGCACTGGCGAAGCTGCTGTGCGGACTCCGCGTCCAGAGCACCCCTGGGGAACCGGAGTCATGACCGTCGGGAGCAACACGCCTGCGGTTGTCCTCACCAGGGCCCGGAGCCGACGGCGTTGGGCCGGTCTCGCCGTCGTGGCGTCGGCGCAACTCGTGGCCATGCTCGACGAGACGGTCATCAACATCGCACTGCCCTCCGCGCAGAAGTCGCTGGGCATGGCGTCTGCCGACCGCCAGTGGATCATCACGGCCTACACCTTGGCCTTCGGCAGCCTGCTCCTCTTCGGTGGCCGATTGACCGACCGTTTCGGCCCCAGGCGCACCTTCATGGTGGGCATCACCGGCTTCGCCCTCACGTCCGCCGTCGGCGGCAGCGCCACCGGCGGCGGCATGCTCATCGCCGCCCGCGCGTTGCAGGGCGCCTTCGCGGCCGTCCTCTCCCCCTCCACGCTGTCGATGGTCACCGCTCTCTTCGACGACAGGAAGGAACGGGCGAAAGCCTTCGGCGTCTACAGCGGCATCATCGCCGGCGGAGCCGTCCTCGGCCTGCTGATCGGCGGCCTGGTCACCCAGTATCTGTCCTGGCGCTGGTGCCTGTTCATCAACGTACCCATCGCCGCTCTCGCGCTCGCCGCGGCCCCGGTGCTGCTCCCGGACGTCCGGGGCGACCGCGCCGCCCGGCCGAACGTGCAGGACGTCGTGCTGACCGTCGCCGGCATGGCCTCGCTGGTCCTCGGATTCTCCGAGGTGGAGGGGCACGGCTGGGGATCGGCCCGGGTACTCGTACTGCTCGCGCTCTCCGCCGTCCTGCTCACCGGATTCGTGCTGCGGCAGGCGCGCGCCCGGCAGCCTTTCCTGCCACTGCGGGTGGTGCGCGACCGCAACCGCGCGGGCGCCTTCCTCGCCGTGGCGCTCGCGGAGTTCGGCCTGCTGGGGATCTCGCTGTTCGCGTCCTACCAGCTCCAGGTGATCATGCACTACAGCCCCGTCGAGGCGGGTCTGGCCTTCCTGCCCATGGTCGCGGTGACCGTGGTCGCGGCCACCCAGGTCGCGGCCCGGCTGATGCCGCGGGTGCCCTCCCGCTGGCTGATCGGGCCCGGCCTGCTGTGTATCGCGGCAGGCGTCGCGATGTTCAACCTGATGTCCACGGACAGCACGTATCCGGGCACGATCCTGCCGACCTGGACCGTGCTCGGTCTCGGGCTGGGGCTGATCACTCCGTCCGCGACCCATACGGTCATGTACGGCACGCTGCCGAACGACCGCGGCATCACGGCCGCGTTCCGCACCACCTCCCAGCAGGTGGGCGGTTCCGTGGGGCTGGCACTCGCCAACACCGTCGCGGCCGGCGCGATCGCGTCCTTCGTCACCGCCCATCCCACTGGGCACACGTCCGCGGACTACACGGCTAAGGCTCTGGTGCATGGCACGGCGGTGGCCGCCACCTGGTCCGGCATCCTCATCGCCGTGGGCACGATCGCGGTGTTCTGGCTCGTCAACTCCCGCCCCGAAGCCAAGGATCCGGTCCCGGTCGTGGAATAGGGCCGGTCATCGGAGGCTCAGGGACTGTTCCCGGGCCCGCCCCTCGCGGTCGGCTTCCTCGAGATCGCTGGCCGACGAGGCCCAGGGCGCTCCGCTTCCGTCCAGGCCGCGAAAACGGCCGGGAAACGACCGGGAGAACGGCTGGCAGAATCGTCGCGGGAACGGTCGCGAAAACGATCGTGGGCCGTTTCGGATTGATCCGAAACGGCCCCACGATCTACGACTCTTTCAAGTCGGGACGACAGGATTTGAACCTGCGACCCCTTGACCCCCAGTCAAGTGCGCTACCAAGCTGCGCCACGTCCCGCTGCCAGTCCCCCGGTGTTCCCGGGCGGCTGCGCAGGACAAACATTACCTCACTCCGAGGACCGGATCGACGCCCGTGCCTGCTGGGCGCGCGTTGCCAGCCCCTCGGCGCCGCAGGCGGTGGCCAGCTTGTGTGCGCGGGCCAGCTCTCGCGGCGACCGGGTGGCGACGCCGTGGTCGAACAGAGCGAGCGCGAGTTCGTAGCCGGACGGCGACGCCTCCAGGTGGCGGACCGCCTCGCCCAGCAGGTGGGCGGCCTCCTCCGGGCGGGCGAACAGGGCGACACAGCGCAGCGCCTCACCGATCGCCGTGTCGGTGCCGAAACGCTCGGCGTGCACCCGGGAGGTGTTGGCGAGCTGGGCGGCGCGGCCCGGGTCGTCGTCTGCCAGGGCGCGGGCCAGGTCACCGGCCCAGGGGCCCCAGATGCCGTTGAACCTCCCGCGCGGTTCGAGGGCCTGTCCGGCAGCCTCCAGCTCCGTGACGGCCTCCTTCGTACGGCCTTCGGCGAGCAGCAGCCGGCCGCGGACACACGGGGCGTCGGGCAGCACCATGGCGCTTGGGTAGGGCAGACCGAAGTCGTACCGGTCGGCGACCTTGCGGGCCTCGGTGATGCGGCCCCGGGCCACCAGAGTGTCGATGAGCAGACAGGCAGCGTCCCAGTGGACGGGCAGTCCGCTGCCCACCCGGTCGGCGAGGCGGAGTCCCTCGCGCAGGAATCCCTCCGCCTCGGCCAGGCGGCCGCGACGACGGTGGACCAGACCCAGCAGCGTGTGGGCGAAGGCCAGGTGGGCGCCGCTCCAGCCAGAGATCTCGAAGGCGCGCACCGCCTCACCGAAGAGCTCCTCGGCGCGGTCGAGTTGGTCGGTGAACGCGTAGGTGATGCCGAGCAGGGTCGGGAGCTCGAAGCCCCATTCGGTGTCGGTCCAGCCGAGGCCGCGGGCCGGGTGACCGTTGACCAGAGCGCGTTCGCTGAGGTCCACGATCAGCTGGGAGTTCTCACCGCGCAGCATCGCGTCGAAGGCACGCAGCGTGAGCAGCGCCCGCTCGGCGTTGTCCCGGCCGGTGAGGTGGTCCGCGTTGGTGGCGAGCCGGCGCGAGCGGCCGGGGCCGTCCTCCTCGGTGGCCTGCATGCCTTCCCAGAGGAAGTGCGCGGCCTGGAGGCGCATCAGGCCCGGTCCGGGTGCCGTGCGCTCGGCCTCGGCCGCCAGGGCGAGGGCCGCCTCCTTCAGCTGGTTGTTGTGCGACAGCGCGGCAGCGAGCCGGAACGTGGCGTCGACGCGCAGTTCGTCGGCGAGGCCGGGCATGTCGAGGGCGGCACGCAGGTGCTGCACGGTGGTGGGAGGCGAGCTGAGCAGCGTGGCGCAGCCCAGTTCGTAGAGCAGGGTGGCCCGCGCGTCATGGCGCGGGGGTTCCTGGAGAGCCCGCTCCAGGCAGCGGCGTGCCGCCTCGGGGGCGCCGACCGCGAGGTGCTGTTTGGCGGCCGCCCGCAGCTGCTCGACCAGCTCCTGGTCGTCGTCCGGATGGACTTCGAGCAGGTGGCGGGAGGCGGCGGCCGGCCCGAGTCCGGCCCGGGTGATCGCCCAGGCGGCTCTGCCGTGCATGGCGGTGCGGGTGGCCGGCGGAATGGAGCGGTACACGGCAGTGGCGATCAGAGGGTGTACGAACTCCAGGGGGTCGAAGCCGCTGACGATGCGGGCCTCGCGCAGCCGGGCCGTGCAGTCCGCCGCCTCGGCGGGACTCATCCCGGCCAAGGTGGCGGCGAGGTCCTGGGAGATGTCCGTACCGAGCACGGCGGCGGCCCAGGCGAACCGGTTGGCGTTGGTGCCGAGCCGTTCGAGCCGGGCGACGAGTCCGCTTCCCCGGGCAGACGCGCCGAGTTCGCGCAGGAGTCCCGCGGACTCCTCCAGCGGGGCCAGTTCGCGGTCCTGGACCTTGGCGACGAGTTCGACCGCCTCGTACGGGTTGCCGCCGGTGACGGCCCACACCTCGCGGCAGAACGGGTCGTCGGCGTGCTCCCCGAGGGCGGCCCGGACCAGTTCGGCGGTGGCGTCGGGGGTGAGAGCCCGCAGGGCGACCCGGACCTGTGCCGGATGGCCGCCCGCCACGGTGCGCTGGGCCTCGCGGGCCGCGAGCTCCACGGGGCGGTGTGCCTGGACGACCAGGACCTTCAGTTCGCCGAGCCGGGCGGTGAACGAGGCGAGCCAGGCGAGGGATTCGCCGTCCGCCCAGTGCGCGTCGTCGATGATGAGCAGCAGCGGGCGGTGGCTCCAGCGGGAGGCGAGCTGGGAGACGACCCAGTCGAGGCCGTCGCGCACACCCTGCGGGTCGGGCTGCGGGCCGGTCGGCTCGGCGAGGCCCAGGGCCGGTGCCGCGATCTCGTACCAGGACCCGAACAGGGATCTCACTTCATCGGCGGGGAACTGGTCCAACGCGGGCTGGAGCAGTTGGCGTACGACGTGGAACGGCACCGAGGTGACCGTCTCGCCGCCGCGGGCGGACCAGACGGTGCACCGGTCGGCCGCCATGGCCCGGATCTCGGCCAGGAGCGCTGTCTTGCCGATGCCTGCTTCGCCGCTGAAGACCAGCAGCCCGCCGGTCGCCTGCGCGCCGCAGAGTGCGTCAACTGCTTCTGCGGCGGCGGCGAGTTCCGGTTCTCGCTCGTACAGCGGCCGGGACGGCTTCATGCCTACCCTCCCCCAAAGTCGTATCGATGACAGTCGAGCCTAGTCGTGCGCGGGGGGCCACCAACAGTGGTTCGGGCAGTTCATCGCAGGTACGAGGCACAATCGAGGGGTGGACGAGACTCGCAGGGACCGGGACACCGAGGGCCGGGCGCACAATGCGCGCCCCCGGGACGGGCTGGGGCGCCCGCTGCCGTACGGCACCCCGGGGGTGGAGCGGCAGCCGGAGGGAGTGGTCCGCACCCCCTCGGAAACCGTAGGGGAGGCACAGCGGCTGCTGGACGCGGGAATGCCGTTCCACGCGCACGAGGTCTTCGAGGACGCGTGGAAGTCGGGCCCCGAAGCGGAGCGGGAGTTGTGGCGCGGGCTGGCCCAGCTGGCCGTGGGGCTGACCCATGCGGCCCGGGGGAACGCGACGGGCGGGGCACGACTGCTGCGGCGGGGTGCGGCAGCGCTGACGGAGTTCGCCGGAGCGGGCGGGCCCGTGGAGGTCGCCGACGCGACGGCTGCGGCCGACGTCCCCGCCGCGACGACGGCGCACGGGATCGGCGTCGGCGCACTGACCGGCTGGGCCCTGGAACTGGCGGCGCGGGTGGAGGACGCGGACGCACCGGCCGTCGACGCTGCCGCCGAGGCGCCGCGGCTGCGACCCGACGGCGGGTGACCGGCCTCGCCCCGCGACCGGAGACGACTGACAGCACGGACGTATGACACCACGGGTGCAGCAGAAGTCGGACGGCAGAGGACCCGGGCGCCAGAGGACTCGGACGGCAGAGGACTCGAACGGCAGTCGACTCGAGTGGCAGTGGACTCGGGTGACGGAGGACCCGGGCGCCAGAGGACTCGGGTGGCGGACGACTCGGGCGGAACCGAACTCCCCTTACTTTCCCTGCCCTTGACCCGGAGCGGTGAACACTGCCGCGCAAAACCATTACCATCCGGCGTCATGAGCACTTCTGACCAGGACCAAGCCGTGGACGCACCCATAACCGCACCCGAGGACACCGCGGAAGCCGAGGACCGGAGGCTGACGCCGCGGCAGGCGAGACGCCTGCGCATCGTTCTCTCCTCGGTCGGAATGGCGGCGATGGCGGTCGTTCTCGGGCTGCGGATCGCGAGCAGGTCGTCCGTCCTGGTGGTCGGGGTGTACGGGCTCGCGCTGATCCTGTGCGGGATCGTGATCGAGCTCAGCAGGAACGGCCGGACCCGGCTCGGCAGCTGGCTGCTGGGCGTCGGTCTGGTGGCGGCGGTCGGTTCGGACTGGCTGCTGATCCCCTGAGTGTCCGGATGATCCCCTGAGAGCCGGTCAGCCGACCGAGACGCGCACGGTGCCACCCTGCGGGTCGGCCCGGTCCACCCAGTCGGCGGGCAGGTGGAAGGGGCGCCCCGGCCGAGCGGGCCGGAGCAGGCGCCGGTGGTACAGCTCCAGCCCGTCCTGATGGACGACGAGCAGCGGGGCCGTGAGCTGTCGGCCGGTGCGCAGGATGAAGCGGTTGTTCAGGGGCCGGTCACCGTCGGGGCCCATCAGGTTGGGCGCGATCCATTCCAACGGGGCCGTAACGGCGAGCGCGGGCCGGCCCGCGGGCCAGACACCGGTCGCCAGGTGGTGTCGTACGGGGGCGGCAAGGGACCGGCCCTCCGCCGCCGCGGTGCCGGCGCTCTCCACCGCGTGGAGCAGGTTGCCGACGGCGAAGACGCCGGGTGCGCGGGTTCGGAAAGCGGAGTCGTGGGCGGGGCCTCGGGTGCCGGGGTCCAGGGGGACGTCGCCGCGCCGTGCCAGTTCGTGGTCGGGGATCCAGTCGCCGGTGAACACGACGGTGTCGCAGGGCAGGGTCGTCGTGCGGCCGTCCTGATGACGCACCGCGACCCCGGTGAGCCGGGTGCGGCCTGTCAGCGCCGTGACGGTGGTGCGGGTGAGAAGCGGGGCGCCCCGGCGTGGTCCCAGGGCTGCGGGCAGGACCGGTGGACGGTCGGTGACCCGGGCGACCACTTCGACTCCGGCGGCGCGCAGGGTGCCGGCGGCGGCGATGCTGACCGCTTCGTCGCCGACGATCACGGCCCGGGTGCCGATGTGCTGGTGGTGGACGTGGACCGCCTGCTGAAGTTCTCCGGTGGTGTAGACGCCCGCCGGGCGGGTCCCGGGGACGAGCCGGGCGCTGCGCGGGCGTTCGCGGGCTCCGGTGGCGAGGACGACGGCGCGTGCGGTGATCCTTTCGAGCCCGCCCGGTCCGGTGACGTCGAGGGTGCGGGGTCCGGCCCAGCCGGTGACGGTGATGCCGGTGCGCAGGATGGCGCCCGCCCGTGTCGCCGCGGCCGTGGACCGGCGGGCGTACTCGGGGCCGTTCGTTCCGCCGTTCGGACGGTTGCTGCCGAACCCCGCGTGGAGGCAGTGGCGCGGGATGCCTCCGGCGCTCTGTTCGCGTTCCAGGACCTCGACCCGGCGCACGCCGGACGCGGCGAGTTCGGCCGCGGCGCCCAGTCCGGCCGGTCCTGCTCCGACGACCAGCACGTCGACGGTCCTCTCGCGGCGGGTCATGGCCCGGTCCCCTCGATGAGTGCGCGGAGCCCGGCCCCGCAGTGGAAGCCCTGGCAGCGTCCGTTGCCGGCCCTGGTCCTGCGGGCCAGACCGGCGACGGATCGCGGCGGGAGCGTGGAGCCCAGTGCGTCGCGGATCTCGCCCGCGGTGACGCGTTCGCAGTGGCAGACCAGGGTGCCGTACGCCGGGTCCCGGGCGATGAGTTCCGCGTCCAGGTACGGGCGTTCGGTCGCCTCGCCGAGGCCGGGCATGGTGAGGGGTGCAAGTTCGGCGGGGGCGCCCGGGTCGAGTCCGGTCCGGGCGAGCAGTCCGGCGACGTGGTCCGCGATGGCCATGGACGCGGTCAGCCCGGTGGAGCGGATGCCGCCGACGGCGATGTAGCGCAGGCGGGGGTACTCCTGGATTCGGTAGTCCTCCTGCCCGGTGGCTGCCCGCAGTCCCGCGTAGACGGCGGTCACCTCCTCGTCGAGGAGCCGGGGCAGGATCCGGCGTCCTTTCTCCCGCAGCAGCGCGATGCCCTCGCGTGTCGACCCGGTGGCGGTCTTGTCGCCGAGCTCCTCGGCGGTGGGACCGAGGAGGACGTTGCCGAAGACGGTCGGTGCGACCAGAACCCCCTTGCCCGCCGCGGTGGGCACGGGAAGCAGGATGTGGCGGACGAGGTCGCGCGCGAGCTTGTCGAACACGATGAGCTGGCCGCGGCGTGGCGTGACGGTGAAGACGTCGTGGCCGAACCGGCGGTCGATCTCGTCGGCGTGCAGCCCGGCGGCGTTGATCAGGAAGCGGGTGCGCAGCGGTCCGCGGCCGGTCGTCAGGGTGTGGACGTCGTCCCCGGGTTCGATGTCGCGGACCGGGCAGTCCAGGTGCAGATGGACGCCCGCCCGGACGGCCTGGGTGGCGAAGGCCAGGGGCGTGGTCCAGGGGCAGATGACCGACTCGTCGGGGACCTCCATCGCGCCGAGCGCTCCCGGGCCCAGGTGGGGTTCACGTTCGGCGACCTCGCCGGCGTCCAGCAACCGGGCCGCGTGGTAGCCGTTGGCCTCGGCCTTGGCCAGCAGGGCGGGCAGCGCGGCAAGTTGTTCCGCGTCCCAGGCGACGAGGAGGGCACCTACGCGTTCGACGGGGATGCCCGTCTCGGCGGCGTACGCGGAGAGCCTGTGCTGTCCCTCGCGTACGAGGCGGGCCTCCAGCGATCCGGGTACGGCGTCGAAACCGGTGTGCAGGATCGCGGTGTTGGCCTTGGATGTGCCGTTGCCGATGTCGTCCGAGGCCTCGACGAGGGCGGTGCGCAGGGGGTAGCGGGCCAGTTCGCGGGCGATGGCGGTGCCGACCACGCCCGCCCCGACGACGGTGACGTCGTACGGGGCTCCGCCGGGCAGCGCCGGCAGCGGTTCCCCGGCGCTCGTGACGGTGTACGTCATCGGGCTGTCCGGGCAGCGTTCATGACCGTTCCAGGAGGGTGTCGACGGCCGCACGGAATCCGGCGAGGCGCTCGGCCGCCTCCTCGGGGCCGATCCGGGGTTCGTACACCGCGGCCGGCCGCCAAGCGGGTACGGCCTCGGCCAGGGTGAGCCCGGGGTCGATGCCCAGCCGGGCCACCGCCCCGGCTCCGAGCGCGGTGACGTCGGGCAGCGCGGACACCTCGACGGGGCGTTGCAGCAGATCGGCCTGGGTCTGCATGAGGAGTGCGGAGCGGGTCAGTCCGCCGTCGACGCGGAGCGCTGACAGCGGTGAGCCCAGATCGGCCGCCACCGCGTCGGCGAGTTCGACGACTTGTGCGGCGATGCCCTCGCAGAGCGCCCGCACGAGGTGGCCTGCCGTGGTGTCCAGGCTCAGGCCGGTCACCGAGCCGCGCAGGTCGCCGCGCCACCAGGGGGCGGCGAGACCGGCGAGCGCCGGGACGAAGGTGACGCCGCCCGAGTCGGGTACGCCGCCACCGACGGGGTCGAGGTCGGCGGCGCCGGAGATCACCCCCAGGTCGGTGAGCCAGCGGACCGCGGAGGCGGCCGTGTAGACCTGTCCGTCCAGGCAGTAGCTGGTACGTCCGCCGAGCCGCCAGGCCACGCAGCTGACCAGGCCACTGGTGCCGCGCCGCGGAACGGGGCCGGTCTGGGCAAGGAGGAACGCGCCTGTGCCGTAGGTGCACTTGGCGGTTCCGGGTTCCAGGGCGCCCTGTGCCAGCAGGGCGGCCTGCTGGTCGACGAGCAGGCCGGTCAGCGGAAGTTCGCCGCCGAACGCGGTCGTCGTGCCGAACGCCCCGGCCGCGTCGACCACGGACGGCAGTCGTTCGCCGCTCAGGCCGAAGAGGTCCAGGGCGGCAGGCGACCAGCCGACTTCGTCGAGGTCGAGCAGCTGGGTGCGGCCGGCCGTGGCCGCGTCCGTCACGAACTCACCGGTGAGCCGGTGGACCAGCCAGGAGTCGCTGGTGGTGACGACGCCCTCCCTGGTCAGTTCGCGGCGGATCCAGGCCATCTTGGGCGCGGCGAAGTAGGGGTCCAGCGGAAGTCCGGTGAGGTGCTTCAACTCGTCCTGGTGTGCGGCGAGTTCCTCACAGATCCGCTCGGCCCGCCGGTCCTGCCAGACGATCGCGTCGGTGAGCGGCTTCCCGGTGTCCGGGTCCCAGGCGAGCACCGTCTCCCCCTGGTTGGCGAGGCCGACGGCGACGACGGGTTCGGCAGCCTCCGCCAGGGCCTGCGCCCCGGCGTCGAGGACCGATCCGAGCAGTTCGCCGGGGTCCACCTCGACCGTTCCCCCGGGACCGTACCGTGGGCGCACCGGAGCGGAACCGGAACCGATCACGCCCCGCTCGGGGCAGATCACCAGTGCCTTCGTCCCGGAGGTGCCCTGATCCACGGCGAGTACCGGGCCTGTCATCGGGTCTCCAGCGGTACGAAAGCCCTGCGGCTTGAACGGAATCGTGATCTTCGGTCGCAGGAGCCCAGGGTGGTCCAGCCCGGCGGCTACGTCAAGCGACCGCAAGGCATGCGTACGGAACCCCGCACCGACTGCCAACCTCCTGTTTGCAAGCGCGACTTGAAGAAGATCCACGATTCGTTCGGGAGTTGGACCCCCAGGGCTCTACACTCACCGCCGAGCAACAACCGGACGCTTTACAGCAGTTCACCATTCAACTGCTGCTCCACCCCCCACGTCCAGAGGATCGATGAGTCCGACACCACGCCCCGAGCACGTCCATGGCCAACAGTGATTTCCGGCCGGTCTACCATCCGGCCGGGCACGACAACGAACTCCGCTCCGCGTTACAGGACTTACGCACCGGGCGCTGGCTCGCCATGCGCGATCTGCTGGAGAGCACCCCGGACTGGACCCTGTGGACCCAGCGGACCCAGGTGCTCGGGGCGGTCGCCGCGGGATCGGACGCGGTACAGGCCTGGCTGACCGAGGAGCCGCGCAGCGTCGCGGCCGCCGTGATGCACGCGCGGGTCGCCGTCGAGCGGGCGGTCCGCGCACGCCGCGCGGACCACCCCAGCGGGCAGGAACTCTGGCAGGCGGCCTGGGAGGCATGCCGTTCGGCTGCCCACGCATCGCCCGCCGACCCGGTGCCCTGGGTGTGTCTACTGGCCCTCTCCCAGCTGGACGAGCGCCAGCGCCTGGAGGAGCACCGGCTGCATCCGCCCGGGCCCATGCTCTTTCCCGGGCCATGGGGCCTGCTGGCGGAGGCCGACAAGCGCGATCCGTACAACCGCGAGGCCTACCACCGCATGCTCCAGTTCGTCTATGCCCGCCGGGCCGGCGGATCCCTCTCGGAGGCGGTCAACTTCGTTCAGTGGGCGGCCTCTTCGGCGCCCGACGGATCACCCCTCCACGTACTTCCGCTGTATGTGCGGGTGGAGCGGTACCGCCGCGAGAAGGGCCACGAGAAGGCGCTGGACCTGCACTGGGTCACCGAGGACGCGGAGCGCGAGGCCCTGCGCGCCCTGGAGATCTGGTTCCTGCGCACCCCGCGGTCCACCCACACCCTGCTCGATCTCAACCATCTGGCACACGCGCTCTGGGGCGCGCTCCAGTTCGCCGACGCGGCTCCCGTGTTCCATGAGCTCGGCCCGTACTTCACCTCGCTGCCCTGGGCGTACCGCACCCGCATGCCCAAGGACTCCGGCGGCGCCGAGGAAGTGTTCCTGCGCGCCCGCAGCCGCGCCCTCGCAGCCGCCCGCGATCCGGGCCGGGGGGCCACCCGCGATCCGGGCCGGGGGCCGCACGGCTGAGTGTGAGACCGCTCCTGCCGCGTCCTCGCGCCCCGTTCCCCGTTTCCCCTTCGCCTCTTTTTCTCTTTTCCCCTTTCTCCTTTTCCGCTCACGGAGGTCTCCCCATGTCCATATCCACCTCGAACCGGAAGGGTGCCGAGGCCGCCCCGCCCAAGGACGAGGAGCAGCGTCTGCGCGAACTCGGCTACCAGCCGGTGCTGGCCCGCCGCATGGGCGGTTTCGGCAACTTCGCCATCAGCTTCTCCGTCATCTCGATCCTGTCGGGCTGCATGACCCTGTACGGCTTCGGCATGTCCACCGGCGGTCCGTCGGTGATGCTCTGGGGCTGGGCCGGGGTCGGCCTGTTCGTTCTGTGCGTCGGCATGGCGCTGGCCGAGGTCACCAGTTCGTACCCGACGTCCGGGGCGCTGTACTACATGGCGGACCGGCTCGGTGGCCGCAAGTGGGGGTGGTACACCGGCTGGCTCAACCTGCTCGGGCTGCTCGGCGCGATCGCCGGCATCGACTACGGTGCCGCGCTGTTCACCGGTGCGCTGATGAACCTGCAGTGGGGCTTCACCCCCACCCCGGGCAAGACGATGATCATCTTCCTCTGCATCCTGCTGCTGCACGCCGTGCTGAACCTCTTCGGCGTCCGGCTGGTCAGCGTGCTCAACTCGATCAGCGTGTGGTGGCATCTCGCCGGTGTCGCGGTCATCGTGTCCGTGCTCGCGATCGTTCCCTCGCACCACCAGTCGCCGTCGTTCGTCTTCACCGAGTTCGTCAATGACACCGGCTGGGAGAATCCGCTCTATGTGGCGGCGATCGGTCTGCTGCTGGCGCAGTACACCTTCTGCGGCTACGACGCCTCCGCCCACCTGTCGGAGGAGACCTCGGACGCCTCGGTCTCCGCGCCCCGTGGCATCGTCCGTTCGATCTGGGTCTCGTGGCTGGCCGGCTTCGTACTGCTCGCCGGGCTGACCTTCGCGATCCAGGACTACACGGGGACCCAGGAGAGTGCCACCGGAGTGCCGCCGGCCCAGATCCTGATCGACGCGCTGGGGACCTCGGGCGCCACGGCGATGCTCCTGATCGTGATCGCCGCACAGCTGTTCTGCGGCAACGCCGAGGTCGCGGCCACCAGCCGGATGGTGTTCGCGTTCAGCCGGGACAACGCGCTGCCGGGCTCCTCGCTGTGGCGCAAGGTGAGCGCCCGCACCCAGACGCCGGTCAACGCGGTGTGGCTGTCGGTCGTCGTCGCCGGGGTGCTCGCCCTTCCGTCGCTGTACTCGGCGACCGCTTACGGGGCGGTGACCGCGATCAACGTCATCGGCATCACGCCCGCCTACGCCATCCCGATCTACCTGAAGCTGCGTGCGGGTGACCGCTTCGAGCGCGGGCCGTGGCACCTGGGCCGCTGGTCGAAGCCGGTCGGCTGGATCGCCGTGGTGTGGGTCGTTCTCGTGACCGTGCTGTTCCTGCTGCCGCAGCGGTCTCCCGTGACGATCGACTCGATGAACTACGCGTCGGTCGCACTGGTCGCCGTGCTGGCCCTGGCCACCGTCTGGTGGTTCGTCGCCCGCGGTTCGTACGGCACGCCGTCGGCGTACGGAAACGCTCGCGAGCAGGCGGAGATCGAGGAGGACATCGTCTGACGGACGGTATCCCGGTCATGCCGGCCCTTCCGGATCGCAGCGATCCGGGAGGGCCTCGGACGCTCTCACGGGTTCAGGAGCAGTTGCAGCCCGCCCAGCACGGTGGCGCCGATGACGAGGCGTTCGAAGAGCCGCTGATTGATCCGGTCCACGCACTTCCGGCCGATCCAGGCACCCGGTACGACGAACACCAGCATGCAGGCGTCGAGCAGCAGTGACTGCGCGTCGATCAGCCCGAGGCCCACACTGAACGGCACCTTGGACGTGTTGACGATGAGGAAGAACCACGCCGACGTACCGAGGAATCCGAGTTTCCGGAACCCCGCGGAGAGCAGATAGAGCGACATGACGGGGCCGCCGGCGTTGGCGACCATGGTGGTGAATCCGCCGAGCACCCCGTACGAGCGCGCCTTGAGCCGCTCGGCCGCTGTGGGCGGGGCCGCGTCGGCCGTCGGTTCCGCTCCCACGGCCGCGGTGCGACGCCGCCAGATCGTGACGCCCGCCATGAAGATCAGGATCGCGCCGATGGAGGTCCGCACGGCGGCGTCTCCGGCCCACATCATGAACAGGGTGCCCGCCACCACGCCCACCGCGACGGCCGGGAAGAGCCGGAGCAGGGTGGGCCAGTGCGCGTGACGCCGGTAGGTGAGCACGGCGAGCAGATCGCCCGCGATGAGGATCGGGAGCAGTACGCCGGTGGACTCGCGGGCGGGCAGTACCGCCGCGAAGACCGCGAGACTGATCGTGTTGGCACCGCTGACGGCCGTCTTGGAGAAGCCGACGAGTGCGGATGCCGCGGCCAGCGCCGCCAGTTGCCAGAGTGTGAGGGTGTCCATGCCAGGGACAGATCGTAATCCCCATGATTTTCGGCCTTGCGTGAGCCCTGGCCGCCGCATGGCTATGCTGCGCTCCAAGCGCTCACCGGAAGCGCTCAAACGCGCATTGCGCAGCGGTGGGGCCGGTTCTCCGTCTTTACGGCCCTGACCCGCCGGACGGATCTCAGGGGGCCAGCAGCATGCGGGAGCCGGTTGAACTCAGGCGTCAGCGAATCCTGGCGGTGGTGGAGTCGCGCGGCGCGGTCAAGGTCAGCGCGCTCGCGGAGGAGCTGGCCGTCTCCGTGGTCACGGTGCGGCGGGACGTGGAGGAGCTGGCGCGGGCGGGGCGGCTGCGGCGCGGTCACGGAGTGGCCCGGCCGGTGCGCGATCCGGCGGGGCCGCCGGCGCTTCCCGCGCCGCGGGGCGGCGATCCGGCCGCCGACGGTGGCGCGGTCGCCCTGGTCGTACCGGAGCGGCACTCGTACCTGTACGAGACGTTGCACGGCGCCCGGACCGTGCTGGAGGAGTCCGGGATCCGTATCGCGCTGTACCTCGCACCGCAGTCGGCCGATGCCGAACGGCCCCTGGTGGAGCGGGCGCTTGCGGACGGGGCACGCGGACTGCTGATCGCCCCCCGGTGGCGCAGCGTGCTCTCCGAGGAGCTGGACTACGGCTGGCTGGCGGATGCCGGCGTGCCGACCGTGCTGATGGAGCGGCGGCCCCGGCCGGGCAGCACCTTACACGCCCTGGACTCCGTCTGTTCCGACCACTGGTACGGGACGCATCTCGCCGTGGAGCACCTGGTGTCGCTGGGCCACCGCCGGATCGTGCTGGCCGCCCGGGACGACAGCCCGACGGCACGCACCGTGCGCGCCGCGTTCGCCGAGATCGCGGCCGCCCACCCTGACGTGGAGGACTGGACCGTGGTGCTGAGTTCGCCGGACGCGGTGCCCGGCCCCGGCCCGTCGGGGGTGGGTTCGGTGCCCGCCGTCCCGTCCGGAAGCGGTGGCGGCGCACCCGACCTCGATCTCGCCGCACTGCTGCGGGAGCGCGGGGCCACGGCCGCGGTGCTGCATGGCGACGTGGACGCGCTGATGCTGGTGCAACGCCTGGCCGAGAGCGGGGTGCAGGTGCCCCGGGACTGCTCGGTGGTGGCGTACGACGACGTGGTCGCGGCGCTCGGCAGCACACCGCTGACCGCCGTGTCGCCGCCGAGGGCCGAGATCGGCAGAGCGGCCGCCCAGCTCCTGCTCCACCGGCTCTCCGGAGCGGCCGGTGCGCTCGGCCCGGTGCGCCGGACACAGGTGCTGCCCGAGTTGAAGGTACGGGGATCGGCGCAGGCGATCACTCCTGTCACCCCCACCATGAACTGATCGTTTGACCGCTTCATTTTTCTTCTGATCGATCTATTGACCGCTACCGATCAGCCGATCAGTATTCCCCGTGTCTTCATTCAGGAGCCGCGGGAGGCGCCCATGCCCGGTCGACACAGCCGTCGATCCGTGCTCGCCACGATGACCGCACTACCACTGGCGGGCGCGCTGAGCGCTTGCAGCGGTGGCACATCGGGGGCGGACAGCACGACCAGGACCACCACCGGCAACAGGGCCGGCCGTAACGCCACACGCATCACCTTCTGGTCCGCCCTGCGCGGCAGCCAGGAAGTCGTCGACGCGTTCAACCGGACGCACGACACGATCCAGGTCGACTTCCAGCAGATCCCCTCGGGACCCCAGGGCGGTTACGCGAAACTCAGCAACGCCTCCCGGGCCGGCAACGGCCCGGACATCGCGACGATCGAGTACCCCCAGCTCCCCGGGTTCGCCATCGACGGCGTCGCCCGGGACCTCACGGACCTGGTGAGCGACTCGCTGCGGTCCAAGCTGCTGCCGCAGGCACTGGACCTGACCACCTTCGACAAGCGCGTCTTCAGCCTTCCGCTGGACGTCGAGCCGATGGTGATGCACTACCGCAAGGACCTCTTCGAGCAGTACGGGATCGAAGTCCCGGGGACCTGGGACGCGTTCGAGGAGGCCTCCCGCACCGTGCGCCGCAAGGCGCCCGGCCGCCGGCTGTCGGCCTTCGCCACGGACGGCGCGTTCCAGTTCGCCGCGTTCGCCTGGCAGGCCGGTGCCCAGTGGTTCGACACCCGCGACGGCGCCTGGAACGTGTCGCTGGCCGACGAACCGAGCCGGCGCGTCGCGTCGTACTGGCAGCGGATGATCGACCAGGACCTGGTCTCCATGACCCCCGTGGACAGCAGGCAGTACGACGCCCTGCTCAGCGCCGGCAAGATCCTGGTCCGGCTCAGCGGCGCCTGGGACGCCGGGGCGCAGATGAAGGCCCGCCCCGGCCAGAAGGGCCAGTGGGCCGTCGCACCGCTCCCCCAATGGAACGCGGGGGACGCGTCGGTCGGCACCCACGGCGGCTCGACCTTCGCGGTCACGAAGGACAGCGAACACCCGGAGGCAGCAATCGAGTTCATCGAGTGGCAGGTCTCGCACCCCGACGCGCTGAGGGCCCGGCTCTCCAGCGGCGCCAGCAGCCAGTACCCGGCCGCCCCCGGTCTCGTCGCCGTCGGCCGCAAGGCCTTCGACCGCGGCTACTACAACGGCCAGGACATCTACACCCTGTTCGAGCAGGAGGCGGACAAGATCCGGGACGGCTGGACCTGGGGACCGCGGATGACCGCCACGCAGAAGGTCATGCAGGACGGCTTCGCCCGGGTGGGCGGCGGCCAGGGATCGGTGCTCGAATCCGTGCGCGCGGCCCAGCGGGGCACCATGCCCGACCTCAGGGCGCTGGGTCTGTCCACCACCGAGCACAGCAGCTGAACCGTGATCCGTCCCCTTCCCAGCAGCAGAGAGGCAGGTGACTTCCGATGACCACCCCCGTCACCACGCCGGCTTCCGCCCCCGTGAACGTCTCCGCGGCGGCGCCGGCACCCACCACGTCCCCGCGCACTGCCCGAAAGTCGGCCCGCCGCCGTGAACTCGGCGCGGCCGGCGCCCTGATGACCCCCTTCTTCGTCCTTCTGGTGACGGTCTTCCTGATCCCGGTCGCCACCGCCGTCTGGCTCAGCTTCTTCAGCGACGACCAGCCGGGGCTCGGCTTCGGCCCGGAGCGCACGGTCTTCGTCGGCCTGCGCAGTTACACGGCCGTACTGACCGACCCGACGTTCCTCAGCGGTCTCGGCACCGTCGTCCTGTACTGCGTGATCTACATCCCGCTGATGGTCGTCGGCGCGCTGGCACTGGCGCTGCTGCTGGACTCCGGCGTGGTACGGCTGCGGTCCTGGGCGCAGCTCGGGCTCTTCCTGCCGCACGCCGTGCCCGGCATCATCGCCGCCGTCATCTGGCTGTACCTCTACACACCGGGGCTGAGCCCGGTGATCGACCTGCTCGGCAAGGCCGACATCACGATCGACTTCCTCGGTGTGCACACGGTGGTGCCCTCCATCGTGAACATCGCCCTGTGGAGCAACCTCGGCTACAACATGGTGGTCTTCTACGCCGCCCTGCAGGCGGTGCCGCGCGAAGTCATCGAGGCATCCGTCGTCGACGGCGCAGGCCCCGTCCGCACCGCCCTCCAGATCAAGACGCCCCTGGTGCGTTCCTCCGTCGTGATGGTCGCGATGTTCACCCTGATCTTCGCGCTCCAGCTCTTCACCGAGCCGATGCTGCTGAGCCAGTCGACCCCGATGATCAGCTCGCGCTTCTCGCCCAGCATGTACATCTACGACGCCGCGTTCACCCGTAACAACTACGGCCTGGCGGCTGCCGCCTCGGTCGTTCTGCTGGTGTGCACGATCGCGCTCTCGTACGGCGTGACCCGCTGGACCAACCGCTCCGCCGCCGAGGAGGACGCCCGATGAGCGCGACCGCTCCCACCCGCACCGCCGCCGTCCTGCGGCCCCGGCTTCTCGGCCGCTCCGTCGTCAACCTGGTCGTCGGCGTCTCGGTGCTGTACACACTGCTGCCGGTGCTGTGGCTGGTGCTCGCCGCGTCCAAGGACCGGGACGCGCTGTTCGGCAGCGACGTGCTCTCGCTCGACCACTTCTCCTTCGCGCAGAACCTCAAGGACCTGTTCGCGACGGACGGCGGTCTGTACACCCGGTGGTACGGCAACAGCCTGCTGTACGCGGTCCTCGGCGCCGGGCTCGGGGCGCTGATCAGCATCGCCTGCGGGTACGCCTTCGACAAGTACCGATTCGCGCACAAGGAGAAGCTGTTCGGTCTCGTGCTCGCGGCGGTGATGGTGCCGCAGACCGTACTGGCCCTGCCGCTCTATCTGATGGCGTCGGGCACCGGTCTGGTGAACACGTTCTGGTCGGTCTTCATACCGGTGCTCTTCAATCCGTTCGGTGTGTACCTCGGCCGGATCTTCAGCCAGGGCTACGTGCCGAACGAGGTGCTCGAAGCGGCCCGGGTGGACGGGGCCGGCGAGCTCACGACGTACTTCCGGGTCGCCCTGCGGATGCTCGGCCCCGGTCTGGTCACCGTGTTCCTCTTCCAGCTAACCGCGATCTGGAACAACTTCTTCCTGCCCATGGTCATGCTCTCCGACCAGGACCTCTATCCCGTCAGCCTCGGCCTCTACACATGGAACAGCGCCGCCACCGTATCGCCCGAGTACTACCCCGTGGTGATCATGGGTTCGCTGCTCGCGGTCCTGCCGTTGATCCTCGCCTTCGCGCTGCTCCAGCGCTTCTGGAAGTCGGGGCTCACGGCGGGCGCCGTCAAGTAGCCGGACCCCGCAGCCCGTCCCCGGACCAGGAGAAAGATGACCGGCACCTCCCCTCTCGCACCGATCGACGGGCGACGGCCGCGCGCCGCCGTCGCCATGCAGCCGGGCACCGCGTCCGCGCTGCTGAACACCCGGTCGCTGGCCGCGCTCTCACAGGTGTGCGACCTCGCACCGCTTCCCGTACTCGACGACTTCACCACCGACCGGGCCCGTGCCGTGCTCGCGGACACGGAACTCCTGGTCACCGGCTGGGGCTGTCCGCCCCTCGACGCGGCGGCGCTCGCCTCCGCGCCCCGGCTGCGGGCGGTGGTGCACACAGCGGGCAGCGTCCGCGGGCACATCACCGACGCCTGCTGGGAACGCGGCATCGAGGTGTCGTCGGCCGCGGCCGCCAACGCGCTCCCGGTCGCGGAGTACACCGTCGCGATGATCCTGCTCTCCGGCAAACGGGCCCTGGAGCGGGCGCACTCCTACCGCACCGAGCGCGGCCGCGACGACTCGCTGACCACCTCGCCCGCCCTTGGAAACTACGGCCGGACCGTGGGCATCCTGTCCGCCTCTCTCATCGGCCGCCGGGTCATCGAGCTCCTGCGCCCGTACGACCTGCGGGTGCTGCTGCACGATCCGTACGTCTCCGACGCGGAGGCGGCCGCGCTCGGTGTCCGGCCCGTCGGACTCGGCGAACTGTTCGCGCGGAGCGATGTGGTGAGCGTCCACACCCCGCTGCTGCCCGCGACGCGCGGACTCGTCAGCCGGGAGCTGCTCATGTCGATGCGCCCGGACAGTGTGCTCATCAACACCGCGCGGGGCGCCGTGGTCGACCAGGACGCGCTCGTCGATGTCCTGAGGACGGACCGCATCCGGGCGGTGCTCGACGTCACCGACCCCGACAGGCTGCCGCCCGGCCACCCCCTGTGGGAGTGCGAGAACGCCCTGATCACCCCGCATCTCGCGGGCTCGCAGGGCAATGAGTGGCAGCGCCTGGTCGACCTGGCGGTGGGCGAGGCCGAACGCTGGGCCGCGGGCGACGGATTCGCCCATCCCGTACGACGCGAAAGGCTGGCATTCCTCGCATGACCGATCCGCACCCGAACTCCCCGCTGGAACTCCCCGCCGACGACCGGAGCACCAGCCCGGTCACCGGCTACACCCGCGCGCACTGGGAGGCGGCGGCCGACGGACTGCTCAAGGCCGCCTGGCAGTGGGCGACGCCCGGCGGCGCGCTCCTCGACCTGCCCGGACGCCCGTCCGCTTCCGGGGTCCGTTCCGACGGCCTGGAGGGCTACGCGCGCACGTTCCTCGCCGCCGCGTTCCGGGTCGCGGGCGCGGACGGCAAGGACCCGCACGGCTGGCTCGACCGGTACGCGGACGGGCTCGCGGCCGGTACCCGCACGCCGGGCCGGGACGACGCCGAGTCCTGGCCGCTGATCCTCGACCACACCGTCTTCGGCCAGCCCATGGTGGAGTCCGCCTCGGTCGCCATCGGACTGCGGCTCACCCGGCCGTGGCTCTGGGACCGGCTGGACCCGGCGGTGCAGGACCGCGCCGAGGAGTGGTTGCGCGGCGCCCTGCGCCACACCCCCGCGCCGAACAACTGGTACCTGTTCCCCTACTCGGTGGCCGGGTTCCTGGAGTCGGTGGGCCGCGGGGACGCGGAGACGGCTCGCGCCCGTGACCGGGCACAGGACCTGATGGAGAGCTGGTACCGCGGTCAGGGCTGGTACGCGGACGGCGACGGCCGCGCCTTCGACCACTACAACGGCTGGGCGCTGCACCTCTACCCCGTGCTCGACGCCCACCTCTCCGGTGACGCCGAACTCTCCGCGCACTACGGGGCGCGGCTGCGCGAGCACCTGGAGAGCTTCGCGCTGCTGTTCGGCGGGGACGGTGCCCCGATCCACTTCGGCCGTTCGCTGGCCTACCGGTTCGCGGCCGGTTCGGCGGTCGGGCTCGGCGCGCTCACCGGGCACACCCCGCTCACGCCGGGCGCCTCGCGGCGGGTGATCAGCGGGTCGCTGCGCTACTTCCTGGACCGTGGCGCGACCGGCACCGACGGCCTGTTGAGCCTGGGCTGGCACGGCCCGCACGAGGCGACGCTCCAGCCCTACTCGGGTCCGGCCTCCCCGTACTGGGCGTCCAAGGCCTTCGTCTCCCTGCTGGCCCCCGCGGACCACCCCCTGTGGACAGCTACCGAGGAGCCGGCACCGAGCGAGGGGACCGACCGGGTGCTGGCGCTGCCGGCGCCGGGGCTGCTCGTCCAGTCGACCCGGGCGGACGGGATCGTACGGCTGCACAACCACGGCAGCGACCATGTCCGCCCGCACGAGGGTGAGTCGGCGGTGCAGGACGACCCGCTGTACAGCCGTCAGGCGTACTCGACGGTCACCGGTCCCACCGCGCGGGCGAACACGGCCGACAACCACCTGGCCGTGGTCGTCGCCGGGACCCGCAGCGGCCGTCGGGCCATTCAGCCGCTGGGCGCGGGCGGGGGCGACGGCTGGGGCTGGGCGGCGTCCTGGCACCGCCCGGTGTTCGCGGGCAGGGCGCCGATGGTGCCGGGGCTGCGGGTGGAGAGCGTGACGGTGGTCCGCGGCCGGTACGAGCTCCGCGTGCACCGGGTGCTCGGCGCCCCGCACGGCGCCCGGGTGGAGCAGACGGGCTGGGCGACCGGTCCCGGCTCCGCGGTGACGTCCGCGCTGCACGGGCTGCACGGCTGGGAGTCGCGGGACGAGGTGCGTGCCCCGCAGGGCACGGCGTACACGCCGTGGGCGGTGCTGCCCCGGCTGGGCGCGGACGCGGAGGGCACGGTGGTCCTGGTGGCGCTGGCGTCGCTGAGCGCGGAACCGGCAGCGGACGCGCTCGACACGGTGGTGAGCGGGGTGAACGTCGACGGGGACGCCGTCGAGGTGTGCTGGGCCGAGGACTCGGCGACGACCCGGATCGCCTTCGGCCCGGTGACGGTCACGCACGGGTGAGCCGGTGGCGGACGGGGGTGCGCGCCTTCCTGCGGCGCACCCCCGTCGGTCGCGTTACACGTCCGTGCGGATCACGACGGCGAGGGTGCGCGGCCCGTGCACGCCCTCGACCCGTTCGAGTTCGATGTCCGACGTGGCCGAGGGACCGCTGATCAGCGTCGTGGGCCGCTCCGGCACCAGCCGGGCCACCGCCTCCGGTACGCCCACCTCCACGGTCGACAGATCGACGACGCAGACGTGCAGGTCGGGCACCAGGGACAACGCCCGCCGGCCCTGGTCGGGCGATCCGTCCAGGAAGATCGTGCCGGTCTCGGCGCAGCTGACGGCCGAGGCGGTGACGACTCCGTCGAGGTCGTCCAGTCGCGGGGCGGGGATGTCGGCGGAGTCCTGCTGGACCTCGCCGTCATGGGCGGTGAGCCACTGCGGGTCGAGGCCGGCGGGCACGCCGATCCGGCCCGCTCCCCGCTCCCGCAGCACCTCGGCGACGACTTCGGCCGTGCGGTCGGCGGTGCAGGGGTGGACCTGCGCCTTGTAGTCGACGAGGCGGTCGGTGAACAGCGCCAGGCGCTCCTCGTCGGGGAGGGTGCGCCCGGTGCGGTAGGCGCGCGGGATCGGGGTGTCGGTGGCGGGTGCCAGGGCCAGGGCGTCCCGGACGCGGCCGAGCACCGTTTCGCGAGCGGTCGTCACTTCTCCTCCTCCTGCGGCTGGTTCTGCGCGTACGTGTCGGCGGCGGCCCGCATCGTCGCCGTTCCCTCGGCCGAGGCCAGCCAGGAGCGGAAGGTCTCCTTGGGCGGGGCGGGGGTGTCGCGGCTGTCGCTCCAGCCGTTGAACGGCGGGGGCAGATGCGAGATCTTCCCGTCCCGTCCGGCGAGTACGCGGCCGAGCCCGGACGCCTTCTGCGCGGCCGTGAACAGCTTCGGGCTCTTCATCACCCCGGCCGCCGCCTTCATGGCGAGCTTCTCGGCCGTGGTGCCGGACTGTTCGGTGTGCTGGTGGCGCAGCTCGACCAGCAGCGACGGAATGTCGATCTTGACCGGGCAGGCGTCGAAGCAGGCTCCGCACAGACTGGAGGCGTAAGGCAGCGAGCTGTTGGGGTCGTCCTTCGCGGCGTGCATGCCCGCGAGCTGCGGAGTGAGGACGGCGCCGATCGGTCCGGGGTACGTCGATCCGTAGGCGTGGCCGCCGGCGCGTTCGTACACCGGGCAGACGTTGAGACATGCGGAGCAGCGGATGCAGTTGAGTGCCTCACGGCCGATCTCGTCGGCGAGGGCGGCCGTGCGTCCGTTGTCGAGCAGCACCAGGTGGAAGGTCTGCGGTCCGTCGCCGGGGGTGACTCCGGTCCACATCGAGGTGTACGGGTTCATCCGCTCGCCGGTGGAGGAGCGCGGCAGCAACTGGAGGAAGACCTCCAGGTCCTGGTAGCGGGGCAGTACCTTCTCGATGCCCATGACGGTGATCAGGGTGTCGGGCAGTGTCAGGCACATGCGGCCGTTGCCCTCGGACTCGACGACGGACAGGGTGCCGGTCTCGGCGATGCCGAAGTTGGCTCCGGAGACGGCGACCTTCGTCGTCATGAACTTCTCGCGCAGATAGGCGCGGGCCGCGGCCGCCAGGTGGGCGGGGACGTTGTCCAGGGACGGGTCCACGCCCGGGATCTCCTTGAGAAAGATCTCCCGGATCTCGTCCCGGTTGCGGTGGATCGCGGGCACCAGGATGTGCGAGGGCTTGTCGTGGGCGAGCTGCACGATGAGCTCGGCGAGGTCTGTCTCGTACGGGGTGATGCCGATCGATTCGAGGTGCTCGTTGAGGCCGATCTCCTGAGTGGCCATCGACTTGACCTTGATGACCTCCTTGCTGCCGGTCTCCTTGATCAGCCGCGCGACGATCTCGTTGGCCTCGCCGCCGTCCCGTGCCCAGTGGACGGTGCCACCGCGCTCGGTGACCTTGCGCTCCAGCTCCTCCAGGAGTTCGGGGAGCCGGTTCATGGTGTCGGTCTTGATGGCCGATCCCGCGTCGCGCAGCTCCTCCCAGTCGGGCAGCTCGCCGGTGACGTTGAGGCGTTTGGCGCGGATGGTGTGGGTGGCCCTGCCGAGGTTTCGGCGCAGTTGTTCGTTGCCCAGGTCTTCATGGGCGGCGGCGGGGAAATTCCGGTCGCCGCGCAGGTTTCCCGTGCCGTACGGGGAGCGGGGCGGGGTCGCCGGCATGCCGAGAAAGGTGCTGCTCATCGGGCGGCCTCCGTCAGGACGTGCGGCGAGGTGCGGGTGGCGGAGAGGATCTGGGCCAGGTGCAGGGTCCGGGTGCCGGACCTGATCCGGGAGAGTCCGCCGCCGATGTGCATCAGACAGGACGAGTCGCCCGCGGTGCACACAGCGGCGTCGGTGGTGGCGATGTGGCGCATCTTGTCCTGGAGCATCGCGGTCGACGTGTCGGCGTTCTTCACGGCGAAGGTACCGCCGAATCCGCAGCAGGCATCGGCCTCGGGCAGCTCGACGAGGTCGATCGAGTCGACGGCCCTCAGCAGCCGCAGCGGTTTGTCGCCGACCCGGAGCATGCGCAGGGAGTGGCAGGTGGGGTGGTACGTGACGCGGTGCGGGAAGTACGCGCCTACGTCGGTGGCGTCCAGCACGTCGACGAGGAACTCCGACAGCTCGTACGTTTTGGCCTTGACCGTGGCGACGCCCGCGCGCAGCGCCGCGTCCCCGTACCGTTCAGCGACGATCTCGTGCTGGTGACGCACCGAACCCGCGCAGGAGCCCGACGGCATGACGACGGCGTCGATGGAGGCGTCACCGAACTGTTCGGCGAAGTTGCGCACCAGAGGGACGGGCTCGCGTTGGTAGCCGGTGTTGACGTGCATCTGCCCGCAACAGGTCTGCCCCGGCGGGAAGACAACTTCGTGGCCCAGGCGGGCCAGCAGCACCGCCGTGGATTTCACCGCCTCGGGGAAGAGCGTGTCTCCCAGACAGGTGGCGAAGAGTCCGATGCGCATGGGTCTCCCCGATCAATTCTCTGCATGATCTTCAACGTGCTTTATGGTCCGACCATACTATCCTCAAGCCGAAACGAGGAAGGGTGCGACATCGGCGGACGGGTGACTCGCACCGGTCTGTCCGCGCATGCAAAGCCGTCCCGGCACCCCTGCCAGGGGCGGTCGATTCCGGTCCGGGGAGCGATGAACCCTGACTGGCGCTGGAATTGATCATGGTTCTGACTGCGGATCTCCCCGTTCAGGTGGGGTTGCTGAGCCCGGAGACGTACGCAGAGGTTGATCTCCGCGGGGTGACCGGGCCTTCTGGATGTGCTCGATTCCGAGGGGCTCAGTGGTCGCAAGCGGTCAAGGCGCACAGGACTGGCCGGCCGGTGTGGGCGTTGTGCCGCATTGCGGCGGTGAGGACGAGAACGCGCCGCAGGACGCAGCGCCTCAGCCACCGCGCCTCGGAGGTGAAACGAATGAGCGGTTTCACGTTGAAGCGCGGCCGAGAGGTAGTCCGACTCTGTCTTGACGCGCCGGCATTGGACTCCGTCGCCCCGACTGCGCAGGGGATCGCGGCAATCCCGGCGTGGATGCCCTCGGCTACGGCGTCAGCACGATCCTGCCGAAGACCTCGCCCGCGTCCATCTTCTGGTGCGCCAGCACGGCTGCGTCCAGTGGCAGCACCTCGTGCACCACCGTTTCGATCTCGCCCCGGCCCGCCGCGGCGAACTGCTCGCTCCGCACGGCACGCCGGTCGGCTCCGGCGACGGTGGCTGCACTGAAGGCGGCGAAGGACATCGACTTCTGGAACGCCGCCATGATCCTCGTTCCGAAGTCCGCCGGCGGCTGTCCTGCGACAGCGCCCACGGCCACCAGGCGGCCGTTCGGGTTGAGCCGGTCGAAGAACGACGGCATGTCCTTGCCGGCCACCACGTCGATGATGACGTCATAGCCTGCGGGAGCCCGTCCCCCTCCTTCGCCGGAGCGGTCCAGCACGTCGGTCGCGCCGAGACGTCGCAGCCGCTCGCCCCGCTCGGCCGAGGAGGTGGTGACCGCCACCGCGGCGGCACCGCCGCGAGCGGCGAGTTGCACCGCCATGATCCCGATGCTGCCGGCCGCACCACGCACCAGGACCGTCTCCCCGGGAGCGAAGTGGGCGTGGCGGAGCCCGAAGTGGGCCACCACGCCGGAACTGCCGAGTGTCACCGCATCGACTGCGGACAGGTCCACGGGAAGGGGAACGATCTCCTCGACCGGCGCGAGGGCCTGTTCGACGTAGCCTCCGCCGGTGCCGGTGAAGGCCCACACCCGCCTGCCGATCCACGAGGCGTCGACACCGTCACCGACCGCGGTCACGGTGCCCGCCACCTCGCTGCCCGGGATGTGGCCCTCCTTGAAACCGTACGCGGCCAGGGCCCCGCTTCGAATCACGGTGTCGACTCCGCCGACGCCCACGGCCTCGGTGGCGATCACCACCTGTCCGGCAGCAGGTACCGGCACCGGCAGGTCGACAACAGCCAGACCTTCGGGACCTCCGTACGCCTGGATCGCGATTGCCTTCAATGCCGTCTCCCATGTTCTCGGACCGGTCAAATGCGGTCGTGCTCATCACCCGCCGCCGGTCGCTGTCGGCGACGGGAGGGGGTTCACGGCGCGACAGGGTTCGGTCCCGGTGCTGTGCGCCCCGATGATCTCGGTGAGCTGCTACGTCCTGAACGCTAACGGACGCCCCCGTCCGTTTAGGTAAAGTGAGAGCATGATCGACCGCTTGCCTCACACTCTGCGTTCCGACGCGCTGGACAACCGCGAGCGCATCCTCGATGCGGCCCGAGCACTGTTCTCCGCCGACGGCCTGGACGTGCCGATGCGGGAGATCGCGCGGCATGCGGGGGTCGGACCCGCCACCTTGTACCGTCACTTCCCGACCAAGCAGGTGCTGGCCACCGAAGCCTTCGCGGACCAGTTGCGGGCATGTCGCACCGTCGTCGACGACGGGTGCGCCGATCCCGATCCGTGGCGTGGCCTCTGCCTGGTGATCGAGAAGATCTGTGAACTGCACGCGCGGAACCGGGGTTTCGGCGAAGCCTTCATGTCGGCCTTCCCGGGGGCGCCGGATGTCGCGGGCCGTGAGTACACGGTGAAAGCGGTCGCCGGTCTGGCCCAGCGGGCCAAGGAGGCAGGGCATCTGCGGTCCGACTTCGTCGTGGACGACCTCGTTCTCGTCCTCATGGCCAACAAGGGGATCCACACGAGATCGGCCGACACCCAGGTCATGGCCTCCCGCCGCTTCGCAGGGTTGGCGATCCAGGCGTTCGCAGCCTGCCCTCAGCACGCACCACTACCACCGGCGGCACGGCTGGTATCCGTATCACCGGACAGCGCCTGACCGTGGGCGAGCGGTATCCACGCCCGACGCACGAACCACCGAACCCCTTGGAACAGATCGTCCAGGGCATGTTCTACGGGTCCGCAGGGTGACCTTGTTCGGCTCCTGGGCTTGTGGCGTCATGGAGGACCAGCTCACCCATGAGGCCGCTGCCCGGCCACGACGGCACAGAGCGATCAGGAGGCACCACCGACAACTCAGGATGACCGAGCAGGAGACCACTGGCGGATACGCGACACGTCAACTTGCGAGAACCTGCGTGCCCACCGGACCCGCACCGGGGTTCGTGGTTCAGGCAGTGGTCTTCTCGTCGACCAGCTTTCCGTGCAGCCCCCGGATGTGCGCCTCGACCACATCGGCGGCCCTCGCACCCTCGCCCGCCCGCACCAGGCGGAGCAGTTCGGTGTGGTCCGCGTTGAGTGCGGCAGCGGTGGCCGGCCAGTTCTCGGCGGCCTCCAGGGCCCGCAGGATCAGCGGCCGGACCGACTCGCGGACGGCGGAGGTGAGCGTGGACGTCAGCTCGTTGCCTGAGCTGCGGGCGATCTGGACATGGAAGCGGGTGTCCAGGTCGTTGAACTCCGGCACGTCGACCCCCGGCTCCCCCATCCGTACGAGCAGGGCCTCGGCCTCGTCCAGATCCGCCGCGGACGCGTGCCGCGCGGCGGCCTCGAAGCTGGACCGCTCCAGCGTGACGCGCGCTTCCAGCACGTCCTCCAGGCTGTAGCTGCCGAGGGCGAAGTGGAGGCGGAGCAGCCGCCCCAGCGCGTCGTCGGGGTTACGGACGATGCGTGCCCCGGCGTCCGGGCCCCGGCCCGGCTGGGCCACCAGGACACCGATGGTCTCCAGCACCCTCAGCGCCTCACGCAGGGCCGACCGGCTGACCCCGAGGACCGGGGCGAGCTCCCGTTCGGGCGGCAGCCGGTCACCGGCCTTGAGATCCCCGGAGAACACCCGCTGCTCGATGCTCTGGAGCACCAGCTCATGTGTCCGCGACTGCCGTACGGGCTGCCATTCGACGGGCATCCGCCACCCCCTGCCCGGCCGGAGCCGTTCCCTTGCCGACCACTGTTGTCCGAATCTCCCACTATGTCACACACGACATGTGGTCGGACCAGAAAGGTGGAGGGCGTCCACTGCGCCAACATGTCACCAGGACGCGGCGGCCGATGGCGTCCACCCGCACCTGCCCGCCGAACAGGACGATCGAGTGCGGATCCGTGTGGCCGCGGTCGACGTCGAGGACGGCCCCCTCGGGGGCGTACCCGCTCAGGGCGCGCAGCGCGGACTCGCGGTCGCCGGGCCGGGGCTTGGTGGGATATCGCAACGCCGTCATCCGATGGGCCTGACCAACCACCCGCGGACTGCCCGCCGGCATTCGCCCGCATTCGCGTCACTCGCAGGGACTCGCAGGGACTCGCAGGGACTCGCAGGGACTCGCAGGGACTCGCAGGTCAGGCTACGACGGGCCGGTCGGCGTGCCCTGGTGGAAGTACATCCGCCAGCCCGACTCGGAGCGCCGCCAGAGTGAACTGCGCCTGACACGACGACCGTTGCCCTCCGATACGTACGTCAGATGGACGAGCCCCGGTGCCAGCAGCACACCGGACATCTCGGTGGCGGTGCTCCGGTCCGGAGCGCTCCCGTCGACGGCTGAGGTGACGTCCAGGATCGACGTCCTGTCGTAGCGCCGCCCCGAAGCTCCGAACTCGACGAACTCCGGGTCGAGTAGCTCGGTCACCGCTTCGGGCGACGCCCGCACGCCGGGATCCAGCAGCTTCAGTTCGCCCTCGACGGCGGCCCGCACGGACCGTTCCTCCTCATTGCTTGCGCTCATGCGTGGACCCTAAGGGCTGTTCGGCGATTCCTGGCGGATCAGCGCGCGGCGTCGGATGCGGTGCCTGGCAAGGCGGAGGGACGCCCGAACACTGGATGCATTCGGGCGTTCCGACAACGCCGCGAGGTGCCGTAGCTGTCGTCGCGCGCCCGCCAGGAATTGCGCGACAACCCTTGGGCGAAGACGCGCGGACACGCACGGACCCCGCCCTCGATCCGGACCGAGGGACCCTCAGCCCACCGTCCCCCACCTCAGTCGCCGAAGGCTCCGTGACGGCCGGCCCCGCGGCCGAACCGGCCGGCACCCGCCTGCGTCTCCCCCGCCGTCAGCGGCACCAGACCGTGCCGGTACTCCGCGGCCAGTGCGTCCGGCTCACTCAGATCGTGCTGTTCGCGCACGGAGAGCCGGTCGTGGCGCAGACACAGCTGGGGAAACCCGGCGATCTCCCGGGCGAGTTGCTCCGCCGCGCTCCGGGACCCGCCCGTGGGGACGAGCCGGTTGACCAGCCCCATTCCGTACGCCTCCTCGGCCGGGACCGGCCGGCCGGTGAGAATCATGTCCATGGCCCGGCTCTCACCGATGAGGCGCGGCAGCCGTACCGTGCCGCCGTCCACCAGCGGCACACCCCATCGACGGCAGAACACCCCGAAGACCGCGTCCTGTTCGGCGACCCGCAGATCGCACCAGGCAGCCAGCTCCAGACCGCCGGCCACCGCGTGCCCGGCGACTGCGGCGATGACGGGTTTTCCGAGCCGCATCCGGGTGGGTCCCATCGGTCCGTCACCCTCGGCGGTGACGGTGTTGCCGCGTTCGGTGCCGATCGACTTGAGGTCGGCACCGGCGCAGAACGTACCGCCCTCACCCCACAGCACGGCCACCGCCGCATCGGGGTCGGTGTCGAACATGCGGAAGGCGTCGGCCAGTTGGCGGGCTGTCGGGCCGTCGACCGCGTTGCGGGCCGCGGGACGGGACAGGATCACCGTGAAAACGGGTCCGTCGCGCTCGATCCGTACGGCGGGACTCTCGCTCATCGTTCGCCCTTCCACGGGTGCCGGCCGGGCCCGGCGCCGGGCCGTTCGTCCACCGGGCCCGGCCCCTTCGCGAACCGTACGGGAGGGACCGGTCATACGGGAGGGACCCGCCGTAGGTCACACAGCAGCCACGCCCCTCGCGGGCCACAAGGTCACCGGCGGCTGCCGGAGTCCGTCGGCGATGAAGGAGGCCTGCGGGACGCGGCTCACCCCGGGCACGCCGAGGGTCAGGTCCGGGATGGCACCGATCAGCACCCCGAGCACGGCGTCGGCCTCCATCACGCCCAGCGGTGAGCCCGGACCGAAGTGGACGCCGCGACCGAAGCCTGTGGGCGGCGCTCACCACCCGGCTCCGGGCAAGCGGCGACCGGCCCTGGGCGCGGACGGCGACACGACAGCAGAATGCCGAAGATCCTGATCAAGAGAATCCGCCCAAGCCATCTGATGCCTCACATGTCGGACTGTCGGCTTCCGCTCGGTTCATAGGATTCTCACGCAGCGCGGTTACGGTTGCTGCCGTGACGCAGACGAGCCCGCCCGGCTGGCATCCAGACCCCGGGTACACAGGATTTGGCCCCATTCAGGAACGCTGGTGGGACGGCACTCAGTGGACCGATCAGCTCCGGGTCCCGCCGGCCACGCTCCGCAGCCGCCGGATACGGATCGGCGCCGGCATCACCGCGGCGGTGGTGGTCCTCGCCGCCGTCGGCGGCGGCGTGTATCTGCTGTCGGACGATTCCGGCAAGACGGACAACACCGCCACGGCCCCCTCCACCTCCCCGTCCCAGGCCCCCAGCCGGCAGCCCGGCGCACCGGGCGGCAGCGGAGGCAACGGCGGCGGGGACGAGAGCCCCGAGCAGCAGCTGCCCCAGACCGAGGACGGCTATGCGACGGACATGGCCAGCGGTATCAGCATCCCGGTCCCCGACGGCTGGAAGGGCGAGTCGGGCATGGGCGCCGGGGTGACCACCGGTACGTACACCTGCCCCGGGGACAGCGGCGAGACCTGCGTACGCGGCGGCGTGTTCTCCGCGCCGGCCGCGGCGCTGAAGCTGAGCACCACCACCGCCAAGGCCACGGCGGAGAAGGACATCGCGGCCAATGCCGAGCAGAGTTACGGCGGGGAGACCTACGACGGCATCACCTCGCACCAGCAGTTGAAGTCCGAGGCGGTCACGGTGGCCGGCCAGCAGGGCTACCGGGTGCGCTGGAAGGTGGTGACGAAGAACGGCGACGACGGATACGTCGAATCCCTGGCGTTTCCCTCGCCGCAGGCCAAGGACATGCTGATCGTCGTCCGGTCCGGGTTCGACATCAACGCCAAGGCACCCGCCCTGTCCGTCCTGGACGACATCACCAAGGGCATCAAGGCCGCCTCGGGCACGGGTTCCGGTCCGGGCACCACGGCGTAGCCCGTCGGCGTGGTGGGCCGCAGCGGCCCGGGTGAGTACCCGGGCCGCCCGGACTGAGTACGTCGGCCGATCCCGCGCCGGTCCACCGTTGGTGGAATGGGGTCATGGCTCCAGACGCACCGCGCCCCCGCATGCAGCAGATGACCAGCACCGGCACCACACTGGCCGTCACGCTGGCCCCGCTGGTGATCGGGGTCCTGCTGGCCCGCACCACGATGGCCCTGGACCCGCTGACCCCGGTGAACGCGCTGATCACCCGCACCGGCCACGGGACGGGCGTCTCCCCCGCCGAATGGCGCGGCTGCGGCCGGAGCGCGCTGCGCCGGTGCAGGACCTGGAAGCCACTGGCCCGGCACGGCGCCCGCCGATCCGCCGCCCCGGGCCGCGCCCCGGCTCAGCCGGCCCGGTAGACGAAGGTGGGCCACGGTTCTCCCGTGGCCCGCCGCCAGGACTGCCGCACCCCCTCCGGGTCCCGGTCGCGTGCCCGGGCGAAGGCACTGACACACTCGGCGTGGACATCGGTCAGCGTGGTACGCCCGGTGAGCTCCATCATTCGGCGCAGGACCGTCACCGCCGCGTCGGCGCGGCCGGCGTCGAGGTGGCCGTCGGCCGCCGCTCCCAGGGCCTTGGCGAGCCCGGACTGTGCGGCGGCGAGCCCGTCCTCGTACGGTCCAGGATCGTCTGCCGCCATGAGCTCCCGCAGGAGCGTCTCCGCCTCCTCGAAGCAGGCCGCGGAGCCTTCGTCGTCCTCCGCCCCGTACCGGGCCCGGCCGAGGACCGACAGCCGGCCGGCAACCGCTGACCGCTGCGCCTCCCCGCCGGACTCGGCAAGGCGGCGGGTGATCGACAGCGCTTCGCCCGCAGCGGCCACTGCGCCGCCGAAATCGCCCGTCACACGCAACCGAACGCTGAGATTGGCCAGCGTCCGGGCCAACTCCGTTTCGTACAGCGAGGGATCGCGTCTGACGGCGCGGCGGTAAAGCTCCACGCAGCGTTCGCCGGCGGCCACGGCCGCGTGGCCCTCGCCGTCGCGGGCGCGACAGTGGGCCAGCGAGTCGAGGGCAGCGGCGAGCCCGGGCTCGTGAACATCCGGAGCAGTGACGGCCAACCGCTCACCGATCACTACGAGTTCCTCGCACACCGCCCGCTCCTCGGCGTGCGCGTCCAGCCGGTCGAGGTGGTGAGCCAGGCAGTCCAGAGCGAGGGCGAGCAGGGACTCACCCACCACCGGGTCGTCGTTGCCGCGCAGTGCCCTGCAACGTGCCACGGCCTCCTCGGCCGTGGCACGGGCCCGCGGAAGGTCTCCGGTGACGCCGATGCACCACGCCAGGTCGATGAGCAACCCGGCACCCAGCAAGCGGGCTTCCGGGTAGAGCCTCGCGACGAAGGGGGCGATGCGCTCCCCGGCGCTGTCGCCCACCTCGACCGCTTCCCCGAACCGGCCGAGCACGCGCAGACCGCCGGTCAGTTCGGCCAGCACCCTGAACTCCAGCACGACCAGCCGGGCCTGCTGCCACAGGGGCAGCGCCCGCATCAGTTCGGCACACTCGAAGTAGACCGTGACGGATTCGGCTGTGCGCCCGGCCCGGCCGAGGACCCACGCCTGCGCGCGCAGCGCGGCGGCGGTGCTGCCCAAGTACCGGTCGGCCCGCCGGGGCACCGCGGACCGGTAGCCGGCCACGCTGCGCCGGGCGGCCACGACAGCCTCGTCTGGCCGGTCCAGCCAGGCCAGCGCGAAGGTCCGCATCAGATGGCAGAAAGCGATCTGCCGCGATGAGGCGTGGCTCTCCGGGACCGACAGGGACCCCTCGGCCGCTGCAAGCGCCTCCTCGTATCTGTCGGTCTGGACCAGCAGTTGGGCGTGCAGTCCGAGCGAACGGGCGAGCAGGCCGGGAGCACCGGGCCGCGCGCGAACCACAGCGGCCCGGCCCACGGAGACGGCCTCCTCGCTCCATACGAGCCGGCGCTCCAGCGGCTTCGGCCGCACGAGCGTCCATCGGGGCGAAGCGCATCGGAGCAGGGCGACGGCCAGCAGCCTGCCGCCCGGGCGCCTCCCGTCCCGGCCGGTGGCCGCCCGCAGCAACGGCAACAGCATCCGGACAGCTCCCATGCGCTCCCCCTTCGGAACCCGTCGGTGGTAGAGGTGACAGCCGGAAACGCCCCATGGTTGCGCGCGATGCGGTACGGATCCGTCCCCGGCCCGCCCCAGCGTTGTCACAGCAGGAAAAACCGCTTCCCCCGCGCTCACCCGGTTCTCTAGACTCGCCACGAAATCGCGCGCCGGCACTCCGACGCGGCGCGCACACCGTGACCATCGAGGGGAGACCTGCCGTGCGCTACCGCACCGCTGTCGTCGTTCCCCTGTCGCGGTACGAGGTGATCCTGGTGTCTACCTCCGCCCGGCGCCGGCTGCGCGGCCGGCCCCGGACCCCGTGACGAACACCTGAGCCCTGTCCACTTTTTGACGGACCGTCGACGCGACGGCGCGCCCCTGCGCGCCGCGGTCGGCGGCGGGAGCTCCGCGGCACCTTGAACGGCCGCTTCGTCCGGGCATCGCGCCGTCTTCTTCCGGATCACCCGAAAGGCCACGGACCGTGCGTACCGAACCTCACCGTCAACTCACCGGCGCTCTCACCGACGTTCGCAACCTGGGCATCCTCGCCCACGTCGATGCAGGGAAGACCACCGTCACCGAGCGGATCCTCTACGCCACCGGCACCACCCACAAGCGCGGCGAGGTCCACGACGGGACGACCATCACCGACTTCGACTCCCAGGAACGCGACCGCGGCATCACCATCTTCGCCGCCGCAGTGAGCTGCACCTGGGCGGGGCACCGGATCAATCTGATCGACACTCCGGGGCATGTCGACTTCGCCGACGAGGTCGAGCGTTCGCTGCGGGTGCTGGACGGCGCGATCGCGGTCTTCGACGCGGTCGCAGGCGTGGAGCCGCAGAGCGAGTCGGTGTGGCGCCAGGCCGACCGGCACGCGGTGCCGCGTATCGCCTTCGTCAACAAACTCGACCGGGCCGGCGCGGACCTGGACACGGCGGTCGCGTCGATCCGGGAGCGGCTGCACACGATCCCGCTCGTGGTCCAGCTGCCGATCGGCCGGGAGGAACAGTTCGGCGGAGTGGTCGATCTGCTGCGCATGCGGGCACTCGTCTGGGCCGACGGCCGCGACACGTACGAGGAAGGGGAGGTGCCCGATGAGCTGCGGGAGGAGGCACGGCGGCGCCGACGGCTGCTGGAGGAGGCGGTGGCGGAGCTCCATCCGGCCGCGCTGGAGGAGTTCTGCGCACGCTCGGAACTCTCGGAGCGGACGCTGTCCGCGGCGCTGCGCGATCTGACCCGTACCGGTGAAGGTGTCGTGGTGCTCTGCGGTTCGGCCTACCGCAACCGCGGTGTCGAGCCGCTGCTGGAGGCCGTCGTGGCCTACCTGCCCTCCCCGCTGGACGTACCGCCCGTGCGCGGCACGCTCGGCGACGCGGTGCAGGAGCGGGCCGCCGATCCGGCGGCGCCGTTCGCCGCGCTCGCGTTCAAGGTCAACGCGACGGCGACGGGTCGGCTGACCTATCTGCGCGTGTACTCGGGAACCGTCAGGAAGGGGGAGACGGTGCTGGACGTCGGCGCCCGGCGCAGCGAACGCATCGGCCGGATCCTTCGGGTCCAGGCGGACCGGCATGTCGACGTCGACACGGCGGTGGCCGGGGACATCGTCGCGGTCATCGGCCCCAAGGCGGCCCGGGCCGGAGCCACCCTGTGCGCGCCGGACGCCCCGCTGGTCCTCGAACCGCCGACGGTGGCCGATCCTGTCGTCTCGGTCGCGGTCGAGGCCCGGCGGAGCACCGACACGGAACGGCTGATGGCGGCGCTCGTGCGGCTGGTCGAGGAGGATCCGTCGCTGGCGGTACGGACGGACTCCGAGACGGGCCAGACGGTGCTCTCGGGCATGGGCGAGCTGCACCTGGAGGTGGCGGTGGAGAAGATCCGCCGCGCCCATGGCCTGGACGTCCGGGTCGGCCGGCCGCAGGTCGCCTACCGCGAGACGGTCGCCCGCGGTGTGTCCGGTCTGGTCTACCGGCACGTCAAACAGGACGGTGGGGCGGGGCAGTTCGCCCATGTGGTCATCGATGTCGAGCCGTGGGCGGGCGAGGAGGGTCCGGGCGCGGTGGAGTTCGTGTTCCGCTCGGCCGTCGTCGGAGGAAGGGTTCCGCAGGAGTACGTCAGGGCGGTCGAGGCGGGCTGCCGGGACGCACTGGTGGAGGGTCCCATCGGTGGACATCCGGTGACCGGGGTGCGGGTGACGCTGACCGATGGCGCCACTCACCCGAAGGACTCCTCGGAGATGGCGTTCCGCACCGCCGGAAGGTTCGCGCTGCGTGAGGCGCTGCGTGCCAGTGCGATGGTACTGCTGGAACCGGTCGTCGAACTCACGGCGACCGTGCCCGACGACGCCGTCGGCGGGGTGCTCGGTGATCTGGCCGCGCGGCGCGGCCGGGTGTCCGGCTCCACGGCACGGGCCGGTGCGGCGGTGATCACGGCGACCGTGCCGCTGGCCGAGCTGTTCGGCTACGCGACGCGGCTGCGCAGCCGCACGCAGGGCCGGGGGACGTTCACCACCCGGGCCACCGGCTACGCACCGGCACCCGTGGCGGTGTCCGGCGCGAACCCTGTGCGCTAGCGCGCAAGGGCCGGTCCCACCCGTCAGCGGGT